>NZ_JBEBVH010000269.1:0-5055 GCF_040392825.1 Pseudopedobacter sp. | reverse complement strand
CAACAGGCTGGTAACCAGACTAACGCATCTCAGTCTCAGCGGCCTCGCCGCGTTAACCTTGATTCGGCAAGAGTATTTATCCGCCCTAGTAAGTCGCCCGGATTAGGTAAAGAGATGAAAAAATTAAAGCAGGATAAAGATGGATTCATCTCTATGTTTAATGGTAAAAATCTGAAAGGCTGGGATGCACTTCCTAGATTCTGGTCAGTGAAAGATGGAGTAATTGAATGTGTTGAGGGCCCGGACCCAGGGGATAACATTCAATCCAATTTAGTATGGATTGACTCACAAAAAAATCCGGAAAAGTATGCCAATGTTGAAATCCATGTACAATATCGTTGGTTATCAAATGGGGGCAATTCCGGTGTTCAGGTTCGAGGTGTAATGAATGTTGATTCTACCAAACATATTGCCGGCTATCAGGCTGATATGGACCCTCAGAACAATTACACGGGTGGTATTTATGATGAATCTGCTTTATCAGGCCGAAGAACTAAAGATATTCAGGGACCTCATATTGCTCCCCGAGGTTATAAAGTAACATACCCGGCTGATGGAAGCGCAGGGAAGTCAACACCCTTGGCTGAATCTACAGAACAGCTTGCCGGATATCTTAAACCGGTAGGTCAGGAATTTAATGAATTGGTTATCATTGCTCAAGGATCTCATATAACTGTGAAGATTAATGGGCATGTTTTCAGTGAATTGGTTGATGAAAGCGCAGGAGCGTTGAAGAACGGTATCGTAGCTTTCCAGCAACATGCCGGTGCAGGAATGCAGATTCAGTTTAAAGATCCGAAGATTAAGTTTCTTTAAATAAGAATCAGTCAAAAAAGTAGAAAGCCCTGTAAGAGATCCTTACAGGGGTTTCTACTTTTAATGAGCTCTAATCCATGGAACGCTCCTCATTTATTTTTAAGAAAAATTGAAAAATACTTGCGTAGCTAAGTGACTACATTTATATTTGTAGTCAAATAGCTACACAATGAATTTAAGACGAGATGTATATCAGGCAATAGCCGATCCGACAAGGAGAGCTATACTTGTATTGGTTGCTTCACAATCTATGACAGCAGGCGCGATAGCCGCAAATTTTGATACAGCCAGACCAACGGTTTCAAAACATTTGCAAATACTTACTGAATGCGAATTACTTGAGCAAGAGCAAAAGGGCAGAGAGGTTTACTACCACTTAAATCCGGGAAAGATCAAAGAAGTAGCTGATTTTATTGAACCATTCCGCAAAATGTGGGATGAGAGATTTAATAAATTGGAAGCCATAATGAAAGAATACCAATCAAAAAATAAGCACAATGGAACAAAAAACAAAAATTAACGCGGAAGAAGGAAAGCAAGAATTATTGATAACCAGAGAATTTGATTTACCCCTGGAATTACTTTTTAAAGCTTATGTAGAACCCGAAATTATTGAGCAATGGATGGGAACGAAAGTGCTGAAGCTTGAAAATAAAAAGCATGGTAGTTATCAATTTGAAACAACCGATCCCCAAGGAAATGTAGTCTTTAGAGCCAATGGAGCAATTCTTGAATTTGTCCTGGATCAGAAAATTACCCGGACGTTTGAAATGGAGAATACGCACTTCTCTGTTCAGCTTGAATTCTTAGAATTTGAAAAACTTACAGATAGCACCAGTAAGCTTACTATGCAGAGTGTATTTAAATCAGTTGAACTCAGGGATCGGCTGCTGAAATTACCCTTTACGAAAGGTATTAATATGGCACATAATCGTTTGCAAGAAATTGTGAGCACATTAAAATAATATTATGACAAAAAGAAATAGAGTTATCTATTGGATTGCTACAATCTGGCTTGCATTGGGAATGCTATCAACCGGAATAGTACAATTACTTAAAATGAAAGAAGAAGTAAGTATGATGACAAATTTAGGCTATCCCCTGTATTTGTTAACCATATTAGGCGTTTGGAAAATATTGGGCGTGATAGTAGTGCTTATTCCTAAATCCCCTTTATTGAAGGAATGGACCTATGCCGGATTTTTCTTTGTTATGTCGGGTGCAATCATCTCCCACCTGGCCATTGGAGATGCTGTCAAAGATTTTTTTGGACCAACTTTATTATTAATTCTGACTTTTGTATCTTGGTATTTCAGGCCTGCAGATCGTAAAACGATGTCAATTAATCTATAAGTTATGAGCAATCGCACTAATAATAAAAAGGAGTTGTCAGCAGAGCAACTCAAAGAACTATTTTCAGTATTAAAAGCTCGTTTTGAGAAGAACACAAATCGCCATGAAGGCTTAAAGTGGGATCAAGTACAGGCAAAGCTAGAAGCCAATCCGGAAAAGCTAGGGTCACTTGATGATATGGAAATAACCGGAGGTGAACCGGATGTTGTTGGCTATGATCAGAAGACAGGAGAATACATTTTTTATGATTGTTCGGAAGAAAGCCCCAAAGGCCGCAGAAGTATTTGTTATGATCGCGCGGCACTGGAAGCGAGGAAAGCTCATAAACCGGAAAATACTGCAATGGATATGGCAGCTGATATGGGTATTGAGCTTTTAACGGAAGAACAATATCGGGAGTTGCAGCAACTGGGAAAATTTGATATGAAAACATCGAGCTGGGTGAAAACTCCTGCTGATATCAGGAAGCGAGGAGGTGCCTTCTTCTGTGATCGCCGCTATGATATGGTATTCTTATACCATAATGGTGCAGATTCATATTATGCTGCCAGAGGATTCCGGGGTGTATTAAGAGTCTAATCTCCTCAATAAGATATTAAACGTGAGCCTAAATTTGTATGATTTTAGATAAGGCCTTGTTTTAATTGAACAGTGGTCAAACAGTGGTCAAACAGTGGTTGAACAGTGGTCAAGCAGTGGTAAAAGGACTGTTCAATTTCTGTTTAGTCTTTGTTTAAGGTCTGTTTGACTTTTATCAGTCTGCCATTATCCAGGAATAACTTGATACAGAAAGAGAATACAGAAATACTATGGAAGTGACAACACACTTACAACCGGAAAATGGTCAGAAGGATATTTACCAGAATAACTATCAGTCAATATTCCCCATTTTGAAGCCTTAATTCCAGGAGTAACAAAGATATGATCGATGATTGTCGAATTATTTGAAACCTTAAAACTATTAAAACTTCCGTTATTATGGTAAGGTTCATCAACTAAGGTAAAAGTATCAACTATTTCTCCCGAATCCTGGAGTATCTTGTAAGGCTCACTCTCATGATCTGCGTTTAAATCTCCTACAAAGATTACAGGTTTTCCTTTTGCAATTTCATTTATCTTTTCCAACACTAGTTTGCTACTTTCTTTGCGTGCTATTTGTCCCTGGTGGTCGTAATGAGCACTAAAAAAGAAGAATTCTTTACCTGATTCATTATCCTTTAGATTAACCCAGGATACAATCCGATTACAACATGTTGCATCCCATCCTTTCGCTGGTAGATCGGGATTTTCAGCCAGCCAGAAATCACCTTGGTTTAAGAGGGTAAATTTATTCTTTTTGTAAAAAATGGCAGAATGCTCTCCTTTTGTTTTACCATCGTCTCGTCCTTTTCCATAGCGAGCATAAGTTGGTAACATGCCGTCCAAGTCGACCAATTGTTCAGGAAGTGCCTCTTGAGTACCAAATATATCAAAATCATGGAATCTAATTAATGCTCCAACATAAGGAGACCTGTCTTGCCACAAATTTCCTGTGTCATTTGGATTTGCATATCTGAGATTGTAAGTAGCAACTTTCAGCTCTTGAGCAAATGCGGATGCACATATTAGTAATGACAGTAATAATATTGCGGATATCTTTTTCATTATTCTATTTTTTTCTTTTCCTAAATATTAACCCTAATCTTTTATTATCTATTAATGATTCTTCAGAACGGAATAAAGATACTTTTTTCTATGTGTTTTTTAAATTATCATTCTATTAATACTTAGCAGAAACAATATTCCTTTAGAGTATCTGGAAGTGGTGGTTTCAGTGAGAGAAAAATGCAGTTTTGTGTTCATACTTTAATACTATAAAATAGGTCATTAACGATAATTTAGATCATATTTTATCATGATCGCAAGCATTCTTTCGTTTCGAATATCAAGCTATAATTGAGTAATTATTAATAGTTAAAACATAAAATGTAGTATCATGCAAGCAAATAAATTTAAAACAATCTTTTTTAGTATTTTCCTATGTCTAATGCCAACCAGTTTTGTAAAGGCACAGGTAAACGAAACGAAAGTTACTTTATTAGAAGGAATCGTAGTAGCAGGTTATGTAGATAATGGAGGCTATGTAAACCTGGCAGGACCAGCTATCAAGTTGACCAATAAGCCCTGGACGGTATTAGTTGGTCTATTGCCAAGTTTGAAATTTAAAGAAGATAAATCCGCAAGTGGAACGAAGAATTCTTTGGCTACACCTACGCTAGGTTTTGGTTTAACAACAGTTTATAAACATTTCGCTATACAGGTACCTCTTTTTTATAATAATAAAACAACAAGCGCGGATGGTAAATGGAATGTTGGAGTTGGTATTGGGTATAAGTTTTAATAGTAAACGTTTATGAGTTGGGGAGCTTTAATAGTTAATCATAACTATATTAACAGGTTCAAAAATGGTTGTTTTGGAAAACCAGAGAGTTTAATTAATTTTAGTAAAATTATGATAGCTTATGCTTGGAGAACTGAATAAAAGAGAAATCATAGATTTATTAGAAAGCCAATTTATTGGTCGATTGGGATGTCATTTAAATGGCGAAACCTACATCGTGCCTATTAACTATGTATATCAGAATAATGCCATATATGCCCATTCTGGTGAGGGTAAAAAAATAGAAATGCTTCGTGCAAATCCACAGGTATGTTTTCAGGTTGATGAAATTAATACTATGTTCAGATGGAAGAGCGTAATTCTGTGGGGAACCTTTGAGGAATTGGAAGGCAGGGAGCGCCAACAGGTCATGCAGGGCTTAATTCTGCGTATTATGCCAAACACCAGTGATCCTGCAAGGAATCCTTCTCATGCAATCAGTCCAACGCTTCGGAATGATCTTATCG
>NZ_JBEBVH010000268.1:0-5069 GCF_040392825.1 Pseudopedobacter sp. | reverse complement strand
GGAAGTAGAAATTCACTAAAAAGCACCTTACCCAAGTTTTCTACCAGGCCTATATCCGGATTTTGTAATACGGAAGGACTATCCGTGTGCAAAGTTTTCATTGCAGCAACCAATGTTACAACCAGTCCTCCTCCTGCGATAACACCAATAATTTTTAGGAAATTGGATTTCATAGGTTCCGTATCTTTATTCAGGTTCATTAACATCAACACGAACAGGAAAAGAACCATAATTGCTCCCATATACACAATAAAATTCACCACAGCTAAAAACTGTGCATTCAGAAGAATATAGTGTATAGTGAACGTAAAAAATGTTGCTATGAGATATAATACACTATGCACCGGATTTTTGGTAAAAATTACCAACAGTGAAAAGAATATCGACAGGAAGGCAACAAAATAAAATAAATTCATTTGATTTTAAATCTATTAAAGCTTCGCTTTTATTCTATACTTATTTTTTACTTATTTCGGTTTGTTTTAAAGCTACCAGTTCTGATAATGGTTTTTCGACCAACTTATCTTTTCCGTAAATAAAGTCCTTTCTTAAATAATCTGAAGGCACTATAGGTCCATCCAGATAAATAGCTTCTTTAGGACAAGCTTCTTCACACAATCCACAAAAGATACAACGCAGCATATTGATCTCATATACTGCCGCATATTTCTCTTCTCTGTATAACTGTTCTTCTCCTTTTTTACGCTCTGCAGAAATCATGGTGATTGCTTCTGCCGGACAGGATAGGGCGCAAAGGCCACAAGCTGTACAACGCTCCCGACCTTGTTCATCTCTTTTTAAGGAATGCATCCCCCTCCAGTTCTTAGAAAACTCTCTTTCTTCGAAAGGGTATTGAATAGTCACTTTCTTTTTAAAAAGGTGCTTTAAAGTAATAGCCAAACCCTGCGCAATTGCCGGAAGATACATTCTCTCCCAGAAATTCATTGGTTTTTGTTCTAAAACTTTTTTTCTTCCACTTAATGATTCCATTGAATCCTCCCGTATAAATTCTTTTAAAAGCCTGTATCTTATAATTTATCAAAAACTGTAATAACAATTGCCGTTATAACGATATTTGCTATTGCCAAAGGAATCAAAATCTTCCATCCCAAATGCATTAACTGGTCGTAACGGAAACGTGGTACAGTCCATCTTACCCACATAAAAAAGAAGATGAATAATATAATTTTCAGGAACAATACTGCAACGCCAACTAAAGGTCCCCAAGTAGGGCCAAGAAGTGCATTTACTGCATCCATTCCCGGATAATTATACCCTCCAAAATATAGCGTCGCCATTACAACAGATGAAACAAACATGTTAATATATTCCGCAAACATGTATGCTCCCATTTTAAACGCAGAATATTCTGTCTGATATCCGCCTATAAGCTCTGTTTCACATTCCGGCAAATCGAAAGGAACACGATTGGTTTCTGCAAATGCACAAACCAAAAAGATTAGAAATCCTAACGGCTGATACAGTACATTCCAGTGCCAACTATGCTGCTGCGCAACAATTTCACCAAAGCTTAGCGAATTAGTAACCAATAACAAACCAATAATGGAAAGTCCCATTGCAATTTCGTAGCTGATATTTTGTGATGCTCCGCGAATTGCCCCCATTAAAGAGTATTTATTGTTTGAAGCCCAACCTCCAATCATAATTCCGTAAACGCCCAATGCAACAACACCAAATATGTAAAGTACACCTACATTAACATCTGTAACTTGAAGCGGAACCAATCGGTCGCCAATTTGAATGGATTCTCCGAAAGGGATTACTGCTGTTCCTAAGAAAGAAACCAGTAACGCTAATGAAGGTCCTCCAACAAAAAGTACTTTATGAGCTCCGCTTGGTATAATTTCTTCTTTAAAGAACATTTTACCACCATCGGCTAAAGGTTGGAATAAACCAAATGGACCTGCTCTGTTTGGCCCTACACGGTCCTGAATCCACGCAGCAACTTTCCTTTCTGCCCATGTAGAATAAGCTGCTATAGTTAAAGTAATCACAAAAAGTATTGTGATAAGTATTAATTTCTCTATAAAAAAACTTAACTCCATTACAGTTTGGTTGCTCTTTCTAATTGTTGTTTATTGGACTCCATCAATTCCGGATTTTTCTTAATAACCGGTAACGGCTGTAAAGTCTCGTAATGATTGGCACTGATAACCGATTTATTGCTTACCTGACGAGGACCTTCGATTATCCAATCGTTGGTACTTTTCTTATCGAAACGACAGGTATTACAAATAAATTCTTCTACTTCACCAAATTCATCTTTCCTCGCTGTTACCCTAAGCACTTCTTCCCCCTTATACCATAAGGTTACTTTTCCAGAACAAGTAGGACAATCTCTGTGTGCTTCTACAGGCTTTGTAAACCACACCCTGTTTTTGAATCTGAAAGTTTTGTCGGTTAATGCTCCAACGGGACAAACGTCTATTACATTTCCCGAGAAATCGTTATCTATAGCCTTCTCGATATAAGTTGAAATCTCGGCATGATCGCCACGGCCTAAAACACCGTGTACCCGTTGATTTGTAATTTGATCTGCAGTGAACACACAACGATAACACAAAATACAGCGATTCATGTGAAGCTGAATCTTATCACCAATATCTTGTCTTTCGAAGGTTCTGCGGTCAAACTCGTAGCGAGTTGAGGCTAAGCCATGCTCGTAGCTTAAATCCTGCAAATGACATTCTCCAGCCTGATCGCAAATAGGACAATCTAAAGGATGGTTGATTAAAAGCATTTCTACAACACCTTTTCTCGCCTCTATAACTTCCGGAGAAGTTATATTTTGCACCTCCATACCATCCATTACAGTAGTCCTGCAAGAGGCAACTAATTTAGGCATTGGCCGGGGATCTTTTTCAGAACCTTTGGTAACCTTTACAATACAGGTTCTGCATTTACCGCCACTCCCTTCCAGTTTAGAATAGTAGCACATTGCCGGAGGAACAATGTCTCCACCTATTTGCCTTGCCGCATTTAGTATGGTAGTCCCTGGCGCTACTTCTACAGGAATTCCGTCTATCGTTACTTTAATTTTATCAGACACTTCTTCTAATTAAAAAATTAAAATTAAAAAATCAAAAGATCATTTTCCCAGATTAATAACAATAGCAGCTATAATTCTGGAAATATCATTGATTTCATTTGTTAATGCATCTATTCTTTTAATACCATCTGCCTTAATAAGTTCCGTTTCTTTCAAAAGCCTAAGCCAATACTTCGTCTCATTTGCAGATTTTAAGGCTATTATATAAAACTTCTTAAAATCATTTCTAGAACTGCCAGCCTTTCCCTCTTCCACATTTGCCCCTACAGATGTCCCACTCCTTAATAACTGATCTAAAAGTGAAAAATATATCTTTTCTGTTTTTACTTCTCGTATAAAAAGAATCAAATCTTTTGAAAATTGAAAAGTTCGCTCTTTTATATCATATGGCTTAGACAAGTTTTTGAATTTTTACTTTTTAATTTTGACTTGGCTCCAGCACAGGCAAAGGATCTGCATAATGAGCTAATCCATAGTTTTTCTCCTGAGAAAGTCTTGGCTCGTTAATATGCCATTCAAATTCGTCTCTAAAATGGCGCACAGCACTTGCTACAGGCCACGCTGCAGCATCACCTAGCGGACAAATCGTATTTCCTTCAATCTGTTTAGAAACATTTACTAATAAATCAATATCGGAATAAGTACCATGTCCGGTTTCAATTTTATGAAGGATTTTAGTCATCCAACCAGTTCCTTCTCTACAAGGAGAGCATTGTCCACAAGACTCATGACTATAGAAACGGGAGAAATTCCATGTATTTCTAACCACACATTGATCCTCGTCCATAACAATGAAGCCACCCGAACCTAACATTGTACCAGTAGCAAAACCACCGTCGGACAGAGACTCATATGTCATCAACCTCTTATCTCCATTTACTAAGTTCAAGATTAAATTTGCTGGTAAGATAGGCACAGAAGAACCTCCCGCAACAACAGCTTTCATTCTTTTACCATTTGCTATCCCTCCGCAATACTCGTCAGAGAATATAAAATCTTCTACAGAAAGACCCAGCTCAATCTCATAAACTCCCGGTTTATTAATATTACCAGACGCCGAAATCAATTTTGTTCCGGTTGATCTTCCTATTCCTATTTTCGCATATTCTTCTCCACCATCATTGATAATAGGAACAGTTGCTGCAATAGACTCCACGTTATTAACCACTGTGGGACACCCGTAAAGTCCTGCAATGGCAGGAAAAGGCGGTTTAATTCTTGGGTTACCTCTTTTGCCCTCCAAAGATTCCAATAAAGCGGTCTCTTCTCCACAGATATACGCACCACCACCTGGCTGAACATAAAGCTCTAAATCAAATCCTGATCCTAAAATATTCTTCCCTAAATAGCCCGCTGCTTTTGCTTCGGCTATTGCTTTTTCCAATATTCTTATTTGTGGCATCATTTCGCCACGAACGTATATGTAACTGGTATTCGCTCCTAAAGCATAACTTGATACAATCATTCCTTCAATTAAAGCATGAGGAATATGTGTCATCAAGTACCTGTCTTTAAATGTACCAGGCTCAGATTCATCTCCGTTACAAACTAAATAACGCGGAACGCCTTCTGGTTTTGCCAAGAAGCTCCATTTCATTCCCGTAGGAAATCCTGCACCGCCACGTCCTCTCAAGCCAGACTTTTTTACTTCTTCCACAACATCATCAGGCGACATTGTTTTCAAAGCTTTTTCTACAGCCCGGTATCCACCTTTTTCTTTATAAACAGCCAGAGTGTTTATTCCAGGTATATTAATATGTTCTAATAATAACTTGCGTCCCATAGCTTTATGATTTACCTGCTTTTGCTTTCAAGTCGTCAATTAGCTTGTCTATAGATTCTGGTGTCAGATTTTCATAGAAAGTGTATTCGGGCCCTATCTGTAATACGGGACCAAATCCACAGGCTGCCAAACATTCTACGCCTCTATAACTAAATAACCCATCTGGAGTAATTTCTCCTTCTTTAATTCCCAGCTTATTTCCAATGTAGTCCAATA
>NZ_JBEBVH010000267.1:0-5174 GCF_040392825.1 Pseudopedobacter sp. | reverse complement strand
AGGAGCAAATCAGGGTATATTAACAGAAAATACAGCTAAGTTTTTGGGGGTTTGGGATGTTTCTGAGATTGGCGGTTTATTTGCATGGAATATATTTCAGGCACCGCATTTGATTATAGCCTTTGTGATTTATTTTATAGCTTCTTTAGCGGAGTGTAACCGGGCGCCTTTTGATATTCCGGAGGCAGAATCTGAATTGGTTGCCGGTTTTCATACAGAATATTCAAGTGTAGGATTCGCTTTTATATTTTTGGCAGAATATGCTATGATGTTTTTAGTATCTATGCTTGGAGCAACTTTGTTTTTAGGAGCGTGGAATACACCGTTGCCGAATGTCGGTGATTTTAAATTAGCAGAATATACTACGGGAATGGTTTGGGGAATATTTTGGATATTATCTAAATCGCTCTTGTTGGTTGCAGCGCAAATGTGGGTAAGATGGACCTTGCCAAGGTTTAGGGTAGATCAATTGATGAGCTTTTGTTGGAAGATACTTACACCTTTGGCTTTTATTTGTTTAGTTATATCTGGCTTGTGGAGACTTTTACTGTTTTGATATGATTATAAAAAAGGTATATAACGGATTGACGACTTCCTGGAAGGGATTAGCAATAACCTTTAGACATATTTTGCAGGCATTTAAGACCAAAACAGTCAAAGGAATTGAAGATCCTAACTACTTCGAGGAACAGTCTGGTATTGTGACTTTACAATACCCTCATCAGAAATTGCCTATTCCCGAAGTTGGAAGATATCAGTTGCATGTAGAAATTGATGATTGTATTGTTTGCGACCTTTGTGCAAAAATATGTCCGGTAGATTGTATAGACATCGAATCTATAAAGGCGACGGAAGCTATAGGAAAAACATCCGATGGTTCAGTAAAGAGACTTTATGCGGCAAAGTTTGATATAGACATGGCAAAATGTATGTACTGTGGCTTATGTACAACGGTATGTCCTACAGAATGTATCACCATGACCAATCAGTATGATAGAAGCTTTCCCAGCATAATGGATTTGAACTATCAATTTTCTACCATGAGTGAAGAGGAGGCTGAACAAAAACGTCAGGAACTGGAAAAGCAAATGGAAGAAAGAAAAGCTGCTAAGCTGGCTGCGGCGGCTAAGCAAAACGAGGATAATAGTAATTAATGGAGCAGATTGTATTTTACATTTTAGCAAGTATTGCAGTCTTAAGTGCATGTTATGTAGTAACCAGTCAAAACTTGGTACGCTCTGTTTTTATGTTCTTTGTAACGCTTTTTGCTGTAGCAGGATTATACATATTTGCTTTGGCAGATTTTGTTGCACTTACACAAATCGTAATTTACGTTGGTGGAGTTTTGGTAATGTTGCTTTTTGTTTTTATGCTTTCTTCAAAAAGGTCTTTACAAGGTCTGGATGGTATGACCAAACAAAGATTATCTGAAAATAGATTTCCAGGTGCCGTTTTAAGTCTGATATTAGTTTCCGTCCTGGGATACATGATTTTTCAGATAGACTTTAACTCTTTAAGCTGGGTACAATCTGCCATTGCTACAGATAATGTGAAATTACCATCTGATGAAAATATTAGCAACATAGGAATTAATTTAATGACAAATTTTCTGTTGCCTTTTGAATTAATTTGTATTCTGTTAATGATGGTATTAATCGGAGCGGCACATTTAGCCAGAAAGGAATCTAATATATGATTACGCTTTATCATTTCCTGATAGTAGGTGCTATTCTGTTTTCTTTGGGAATGTATGCTGTCATTACCCGAAAAAATGCAATTCAGGTTCTTATAGGGATAGAGCTGATGTTAAACTCATCTATCTTAAATTTAGTAGCTTTCGGTAAATATGATAGAATAGAGAATACAGGACAATTATTTGCTCTGTTTATTATCGTTCTGGCTGCAGCGTCGGTCGCAGTAGGATTAGTTATTATTTTGAACTTTTACAATAGGGTTAAAACTATAGACCCTAATGAAGCAAATACTTTGAGAGGATAGAATGGAAGCTATGTTACCTATTTCTGAAAGTCAGATGATATACGCTACAGTAATAGCATGTATAGCTCCGTTGTTATCGTTTGCTTTAGCTTTTGTTATAAAAAAACTAGCTCCTGCAATTTCAATATTAGGTATTACAGTTAGTTTTATATGCTCAGCAATAGTATTCTTTGCAGTTTGGAATTCAGGTTCTGTATATCATTTCTCAATTCCGTGGGTAGATTTTTCGGGATTTAAAATTAATGCTGGAATCTTAGTCAATAACCTTACGGTAGTCATGTTGTTATTGGTGAGTTTCATAGCGCTGTTGGTAAATATATATTCAGTAGAATATATGCAGCATGATGCAGATAGACCAAAATATTTTGCCTATTTAAGTTTATTCTGTTTTGCAATGCTCGCCTTAGTTGTGGCTGATAATCTTTTTCTGGTATATGCATTTTGGGAGCTTGTAGGTTTTGCTTCTTATTTGTTAATAGGATTCTGGTTTACCAGAGAAAGTGCAGCTAAGGCCAGTAAAAAGGCTTTTATCATGAACCGTATTGGTGATGTTGGTTTTTTAGTAGGACTATTAATCATATACAGTCAGTTTAAGACTTTAGATATAGATGCTATTTTCGGAGCCGGAAACCTTATTTCTTCATCTTTTATTCATCAGGGTAATTGGGTAACGCCATTTGCCGCTATGCCAGATTACTGGCTTACTATAGCAGGTTTGTGTTTCTTTGCCGGGGCTATTGCGAAGTCTGCACAGTTTCCGTTACATACCTGGTTACCAGATGCAATGGAAGGCCCAACGGCTGTTTCTTCTTTAATTCATGCCGCAACAATGGTAGCTGCGGGTGTCTTCTTATTGGTAAGAATAGAACCGTTGTTTAATGAAACCGTATTAACTGTGATAGCTTCTATTGGTTTGTTTACAGCATTTATGGCTGCAACTGTTGGGCTTACGCAAAACGATATTAAGCGGGTACTTGCATTTTCTACTGTTTCGCAATTGGGTTTTATGATGCTGGCTATAGGTGTTGGGAACAGTGCTTCGGCTATATTCCATTTGGTAACTCATGCATTTTTCAAATGTTTGCTGTTTCTGGGAGCAGGGATTGTAATTCATGAAATGCAGCATCTGAAAGATAAATACAAAGTCGATTTCGATCCGCAGGATATGTTAAATATGGGGGGATTGAGAAAGAGATTGCCTGTAACTTTCATTGTATTTCTGATTGCCGCCTTAGCACTATCCGGTTTGCCGCTTACTTCAGGTTATTTGTCAAAAGATGCGATACTCTTAAGCGTTTTCGATTGGAGCAACTTAAAAGGAGGTGTTTTCTGGGCCTTTCCGGTTCTCATATCAATAGCTTCATGGTGTACAACTTTTTACATCTTCCGGTTGATTTTTAAAGTGTTTTTTGGAGAATTCAGATTACCGAAGTTTATCAACGCTACTATAGATCTGAATAAAATTCATGATCCTTCAAACTGGATGAAAATTCCGGTTATAGTCCTGGCTGTTTTTTGTATTGGGTTTGTTTTTTCTGTTTCTCCATTAAGTTTAGAACAGTCTTGGTTATATAGCGTTTTTAGTGAACAACATGAAGCAAATGCAATGCTGCACCTTTTAGTGCCTGTGTACATCAACGCACTTAGTTTACTTTTGATTTTTGCTGCATACAAAATTTATGCTCAAAATAGCTTCAAACCAAATATGGAGAATTCCTGGTTCTATCGCTTTTCTTATAATCAATGGTATTTCAACGAATTTTATCAGGCAGTTTTCGTAAATACTACTGTTTGGAAAGCAAAATTTTGGTACTGGTTTGATATGACTGTTATAGATGGGTTTGTGAACTTATCAGGCAAATTTGCTATTTACAGCTCGTATGCTTTTGGCTGGTTCGATAGAAATATTGTAGATGGATTGGTTAACTTTTCTGCTTTGGTGGTAGAGCGGATAGGTATTTGGTTCAGAGCAGTGCACAATGGCAAGTTCCAGCATTATGTAGTTTGGATGTTAATCATCTTTTTATCGTTCTTCATTTTTCAAATGATATTTTAAAATGGGTTTATTATCATTATTAATTTTTATTCCATTATTAGTTGGTGTTGTTATTATGGCATTGCCATCTAAATTAGATAAGAATTTCAAATACATTTCTGTAGCAGTTTCTATATTTCAATTGATATTGGCTACTTATCTGTACTTTAATTTTAAGACCGGAGCAGGGACTGGTGGTGTGAACCAAATTTCAGAATATCAGTTTGTGGAAAGTTTAGAATGGATAAGACTGAATGCTGGTAGCTTTGGTACTTTACAGATAGATTATTTTATTGGTGTAGATGGGTTTTCTATTGCATTGGTTTGGTTAACTGCTTTAGTTATGCTGATTGCAAGTTTATCTTCATGGGAAATTAAATCCAGTAAGAAAGCTTATTTTGCTTTGCTGATGTTGTTAAATACTGCCACTGTGGGCGTGTTTTGCGCATTGGATATTTTCTTGTTTTATGTTTTCTACGAACTGATGCTTTTGCCATTATACTTCCTAATTGGAATGTGGGGTGGGCCAAGAAGAGAATATGCCGCTATTAAATTTTTCCTGTATACCTTAATAGGTTCTGTATTTATGTTATTGGTTATTGCAGGGCTGTATTTTTCTGTACAGGATCCGGTTACAGGTAATCATACATTTAATATGGTTTATATGATGGATCAGGCTAATTATTTGTCAGATTCTATTTTTTCTGTAGCAGCAAATGCAGACATTTTAGGTATTCCGGCGAGAACATTAGCTTTTATTGTAGTGTTTATTGCTTTTGCCATTAAAGTTCCTGTTTTTCCTTTCCACACCTGGCTGCCAGATGCACACGTAGAGGCACCAACTCCAATTTCTATTGTTCTTGCGGGTATTTTACTTAAAGTGGGCGGATATGGGATTATAAGAATAGCTTATAGCATCTTTCCGGAAGTTGCCACAAATTTATCGTTTTATATAGGACTTTTAGGAGTGATTTCCATTTTGTACGGAGCAATGGTAGCTCTGGCACAAACAGATTTGAAACGTTTAATAGCTTATTCTTCTGTTTCACACATGGGATTTGTGCTATTGGGTGTCTCATCAGCTACAGCTGAAGGGATTTCTGGTGCAGTTTTTCAAATGCTAAGCCATGGCTTCCTTTCC
>NZ_JBEBVH010000266.1:0-5236 GCF_040392825.1 Pseudopedobacter sp. | reverse complement strand
ACTGTTGTCCAGCTTAACTGTACGCCTTCTGTTAGTGCTTTTCCGGTAAATGAACTTAGTTTTACTGGAGTTGATATAGCTACAGGGGCAAAAGCAACACCTCGGAAAGTTGTGTTTGCTGGTGCAGAAACAAGAAGAGCAAGATTACTCGCCGCTAGCTCTTCTGTTATGTTATTAGTTAACTTATAAAGCCCGGACGGACCTGTACAATATATAGTTGCTAGCCCTGCTTCTAATTTTGCAGTAAGAAATCTCATGTTATCTGTAAGAGGCGCTGCAGTTATAGAAGCTTTTCTTACCCAGGTTGTGCCATCCCACATATATTTCATGATTTTCCCTGGAACCGAAGTTCTGTCATTTATTAAATACATTAAATCAGTTTTACCGTCTCCGTTACTATCAAATATCATAAACTGCATAGCGTTAGGATCTGTTCCCGCACCAAAGCCAGGATAACTAACAGTTGAGCCTGTGTAAGCAGCCTCGGGTAAAGCAGAAGTATAAAATGGTCGAATGGTTCCTGCATTGGAGTAAATCAAAGAATCATTAAAAATATTTAACGATAACGTAGCGTTTGCACCGCCTATGCTTACCCCCTCTCCAAGTCCTGAAGTAATCCCCTTATTATATTCAAATGGCACATATGTAATTCCCTTATAAGAGCTACTTCCTCTTACTCCACCAATCCAAAATTGTTGCCCATCTTTAGATACAGCAGCATAAGGTTTAACAACGGCACTTGGTAAAGCAGTTGCCGTATTAATATCTCCTATAGCAGATACACGAGCTATAACACTAGTTGTAATTTCCGATGACAAAGAAGAAGGAGCTGCTTCATAACCTATAAAGGTTAAATAAACCCCATCTGCAGAACGTATTAATGTTCCTTCTGCATTGGTATTATTATCTGTTCCCTGAGCCGGATACACATTTTTACCAGTTAATGCCCGTTGACTTCCTACAGTTGTAATTGGTAGTGCTATTGTTTGCACAAACACACCTGCTGGTGTGTACTCATCCAAAAAAGCAGGAACTTGTTTATCCATTCCGATACCTGCTGTTCCATCTCCATATCTTAAAACCACTATATTCCCGGCCGTAAAAGCCTTTGGTGGTTCGGGTTCTGCATTGGCAGATGCCATAAAAAGCATAAAAAAACTTAATAGTAATGATTTTTTCATAATGAAATTTTAGAGTTAATGATAGATTAATTTAGATTATATTAACTTTTTGCCCCAACTAAATAAGATGCATGGTTTATAATCTCAAAAACTAATTATTCCCAAAAGCGGTAGATGGTCTGATTCTAACTTCCCTGAGACAGCTTGATAATTTTTTACGGTCATTTTCTTCGCCGCATTCGTGTTCAATAAAATAAAGTCTATTTCTTTAGTCGGTTTATCTGCCGGGAATGTTAACGGACATGAACTTGTACAACTTAGCAGAAACTCTGTCCTGAGTGGCAAAAATTCAGGATCAAAACGAGTCATGTTTAAATCTCCAGCCAAAATAACGGGATACTCAGATTTTTTTGAAAACTCATTAATTTCAGACACTTGCTCACTTCTGTTACCTAAAACAAGATCCAAATGAGCGGTTGCCAGTTTTACCTTCCCTAATTCCGGAATTTCTACAGTAGCTACTCCTAAAGTTCGTTGCTCTCCCCCCGATACTTTATTAGATAATAATATGCGCTCGGTAGAAACTATAGGATATCTGGATAGAATGGCTACTCCATATTCTCCTCCACTATAATTTATAGATTTTGAAAAGAAATGGGACATACCTAACTTTTCGCCCAACACTTTCGCCTGATCAACAGGAGATCTATTGGTATTTTTATCTACCTCTTGTAATGCAACCAGATCCGGATTTTGTGATTTAATCACCGCAGCAATATTGTCGAGATTTATGGGAGCCGTGGTACCTGCCGGTGCACCGTGATGGATATTATAACTTAATATCCTAATCAATTTCTCCTCATAAACAGGGCTAGGATCCGGCGTTTTATTATCTTCTTTCTTTACTTCACCTTTGCTGCATGATAAGCATATTAATGCTATCAGTAATAATTTAAAATGTTTCATACCACGAATTTTTATACTTTAAAATTCAATGGAAAACAATGATAAAACCTTTGCCTGGTATAAACAGACCAAGTCTGTAATCGCTAAGAAAATCGCAAATTAAATTATATAAATAACCAGCCCTAAAAACTATGTTTTAAAGGATTTTAATCGCATAATTTAATTACATACTTTTACAGAATAAGGTTTTACCATTAATAATCCATCGAATGATTCTTTTTGTGTCGATCTTATTTATGGGAAGTGTGGCCGCACTTCCCATTTCATCAATCACTTGTTACAATATTTATCTTTAATATTTTTAAACAATTTGTCCCATCAAAGGGTCTGTCATACTTTCTTTCCCTGTTTCTACACGACCGGCATATTGTTTCATAAATCTTTCAAAACCTTTTACGCATATATTTACTTCATACCATCCAAAACTCTTTTCCAGATTCAGAGAAAAACGTTCTTCTTTTCCGGGTTTTACCAATATTTGCCTGGCTGTTCCTTTCTGGTAGACATCTTTGATAGTGATTTCATAATTCTGACTGAGATCAAAATTCTGTATAAAAAACTGAAGATTTCCCGTCAATCTATCTTTGGTTCCCGGTTCGCTTTCATATTCACATTTAACAGAAATTTTAGGATCTTTTACATCTCCCATAAATTCACGGTAAAAACCGTTAGGTCCATAAATTCTAAGATGGTACGCTTTCTTTTCAAAAGAATTCACCAACCATGTATCACTTAACTGATCTCCTGCCTTTACAGCATATTGCCAGTTACGCATGATCTCAAAAGTATCTCCTTGCTCCGATTTAAAATTTGCAGGTGTATAAACCGTAAACGGAGCGCCAGCCGATTTACCAGCAAACATATCTTTGCGGGCTTCAAATTTCACTTCAAAACCCGTTCGCTCTTTATTCAGATTTCCATCTGCATATAATTGATATGGAAGAGCACATGAGCGTCGTATACCTTTTTCTTGTTTTGGCAACAAATCAGACGAAAGCGAATCTTTTTTTATTTCCTCTATTTCCGATTCTGAAAGGGCATTGAATGAAGTTAAATCTGCAGCATATTTTGCGTTATAAATCTTTTCTATATGAGTCTTTCTATTCAGTATAAAAGAGCTTTCTTTACCCTCCGGATCGTATTTAGAAAACACAGATGTTAAGTCGCCACAAACTGTACGCCGCCACTCACTAATATTCTCTTCTTTGATTTTGAGCCCGAATTTTTCAGTTAAAAACCCTTCCAGAAATTGTAATGTAGAGGTATGATCAAATACCTGAGAGTTCACTCTACCTCCACGGCTCCAGGGCGAAGCAATAATCATGGGCACCCTATACCCCAAACCAATCTGCCCCGCTCTGGCAGTATCTTTATGTATCCCATAATTTAATTCCTGTTCTAACGGAATGTATTCTATGGATGTATCTATACCATGCGATACCATTCCAGCATTAGATTTAATTGGACTTGGAGGCATAAATGGCGGAATATGATCGAAATAACCGTCATTTTCATCATATGTAAGGATAAAAATAGTTTTCTTCCATACTTCGGGATTTTTAGTAAGTATATCTAATACCTCCGATATATACCATGAACCATACCAGGGTGCTGACGGATGCTCTGAAAATTTTTCAGGAGCTACCAACCAGGATACTGTTGGCAATTTTCCCGTATCTACATCTTTTCTGAAATTATAAAAAATATCTCCTTTAGGAATATTTACCGTACGCAGCTCTCCAGCTTCATGGTATTCCAGCGGTGCCAGATTATGATAATCAGGATCATCTTTATTTACAGAGAAGGCTTTTTCGTACAGATTCTTTTCCGTTTGCGAAAGCTTTTCATAACGCTCGGGTGTCCACAATTTCAGCTCATCCAGCGCTTTATCCAATACATCTTGTTTTTTGAGGATATCGGCTTGCAGTTTCTGAAATCTCTTATCTGTAGTGCTTACCGATTTAAGCTGTTCATTTAAGACTTCTATTTCTTTAGGTAAAGTCTCTGTTTGTTGCTGTAAACTTTTAACGTATCGGGCGGAGAATTTAACATTGTAGCGTGAAAAATACTCCAAAGGATTACAGGTATAATTAGCCAGCCAGGACCGTTCTTCTCTTTCAAAACCTCCTCCGCAAGTAAGTTCGTTCTGATATACCTTCCATGATATATTATTTTCTTCTAAGCGCTCGGGAAAGGTTTTCCATTTTGCTTCTCCAAAAGCGAGATCGTTTCGTATATGCGCCCGTGATTGAGCATTTTCTTCTTCTCTGATAGTTCCGGACCACAAATAATGTCTGTTTGGCCAGGTACTGGTCATTGCAGAAGAAAAATTCTGGTCGCAAACAGTAAAAGCATCAGCCATTGCATAATTAAAGGGCAGATCTTCACGGTTATAATATCCTAAGGTAAAAGGTATATGTGCATACTTTCTATTCTTCATCTTACAGGCTATTAACCAATTATCATGCTGCCCCTGATTAAAAGCATCTACCTGCGAAGCTCGTGAATGCGGCAAACTTCCCATCCATGTTGCTTTGGTTTTATTAATGTTAAGCCGGAAAGGCGCGTAGGTTAAACCTTCCTGATTAGTTTGAAGCCATACAGGATTTCCGTTTGCAAGCTTAAAAGCTCGTGGATCATTAAATCCGCGTACCCCTTGCAATGTCCCGAAACAATGATCAAAAGAACGGTTTTCCTGCATAAGTATAACTACATGTTCAGCATCAAGATAGGTGCTGCCCGGAGCCGGATTTATAGCCAATGCCCGTTGAATGGAAGATGGCAATATACTGGAAAGCCCTGTTGCTCCCGACAGTAAAATTGATTTTTTGATAAATTCTCTTCTTGAGTCCATTGGTTTTATTTTGTTATCAAAATGGAAGTAATATTTGTTTCAAATTATTACTTATTATCCATATTGCAGTAAATCTTACCTATCGGGATATCTGTTTATTTTCAAAACTTGTTTTATTAAGCTACCCAAAAGCACCTGTCATTTCGAAAATGTTAATATGCTTTTGGACAGCTTGCTTTTTTAGTATTGTATTTTAAAGCCAAATAAGTCTATTAGAGAAAATATTATAGCTAATTTTTATGTATATCCTTATTTCTTAGTTACCACTATACAATTATTCAATTCACGTTGTCCA
>NZ_JBEBVH010000265.1:0-5239 GCF_040392825.1 Pseudopedobacter sp. | reverse complement strand
ACGCGTTGCATGGCCGGAAAAAGATAAGCTTAATGAAATGCAGAGAAGCAACTCGCCGCTTATTTGTCAGGAAGTGAAAGTGTTTTTGCGTGACGTTGCAGATCATAACACACAAATTATAGATCTTTTGGAAACTTACCGGGAAACGTCGACTACATTAATGGATATTTATTTAACCATTATCAACAATAGAATGAACGAGGTCATGAAGATATTAACTGTAATTTCGGCTATTTTTATCCCGTTAACCTTTATTGTTGGCGTTTATGGTATGAATTTCGCGTATGAACACCCAGTAACAGGGGAGATTTTGAATAAAAACATGCCCGAGCTGTATTGGCCAAATGGTTATTTATATGTTTGGATTCTAATGATTATTATAACCATTATTCAAACCATATATTTTATAAAAAAGGGTTGGTTCAAAGATTAATTAGTGATTAAATAAGGAGATTTTTATTTTTGTAGTTCATGCAATCTTTTGAGGTAAATAAGTCAGATATTCAAAAACTAAACAAGGCTTTAGAAGGTACTGACAGTGAATTACTGTCTTTACTGAAAGAATATCACTCCTCGGAAATTGCCATACTTTTCGAAAACCTCAATCAGGAAGAACAAAAACGGATTATTAATCTTCTCCCATCCGAAATTGCTTCAGAAGTAATCTCCGAGATGGATTTAGAATATCATCCCGAAGAGATTTTAATTAATCTTCCTCCGGAAAAGCGACAGGAAATTGTTGAAGAACTGGATTATGATGATGCTACAGACATTATTTCTTTATTAGATGAAGAAGATCAGCATGAGATTCTTCAGGATATAGATAAAGAGGATGCGCATAACATCAGGACACTTCTAAATTACGAAGAAGATACTGCAGGTGGTTTAATGAACTCGCAGCTCATTAAAGTACAAGCGACCATGACCAAAAAGCAGGCAATAGACGAAATTATTGCACAAAGTGAGGAAATGGAAGAGTTCTATACAGTTTATGTAGTTGATGAGCATGATCGCTTACAGGGAATTATTTCCTTGAAAAATCTTCTGAAATCTAAAGCCAGCTCTTATGTTTCGGATATTCTGAATGAAGAATTTATTTATGTAAAAACCAATATTGACCAGGAAACTGTAGCTAATCTGCTATCGCAATACAATTTAACAAGTATTCCTGTTGTCGATGATGAAATGAAACTTCTGGGACGGGTAACTTTTGATGATATTATAGACGTTCTGAACGAGGAGAATACTGAAGATATTTTAAAAATTTCCGGAGTTTCTGAAGACGAGGAATTGAGCGGTAACTGGAAAGACGCGGTAAAATCCAGGTTGCCATGGTTATGTCTTAATTTGTTTACTGCATTCCTGGCATCTTCGGTTATCCGCTATTTTGATTCGACTATAGACCTTTTGCTGATTTTACCCGCTTATATGACTATAATAGCCGGAATGGGAGGAAATGCGGCTACACAAGCGTTAGCGGTGACTGTAAGGCGTATAACTTTAAATGACCTAACAGATCAGCAAGCATATAGAACCGTATTAAAAGAATTTACGGTTGGATTAACCAATGGAGCAATCATAGGTATTATCCTTTTCTTAGTCGCACTGCTTTACGATTCGAACCCAATGTTAGGACTTGTTATTTTTATTGCGATGGCAGGAAATCTGATTATTGCAGGTGTCGCAGGTTCGGCAATTCCGTTGATATTAAAAAAAGTAAACATAGACCCTGCAATCGCTTCTTCTATCATAATAACCACATTTACAGACGTATTTGGCTTTTTGCTATTGTTAGGATTAGCCTCAAAATTATTACTATAGACTTCAATACTTGTTCGTTTACAATGATTAAGTCATTTTCATGAGGAGATGTCCGACATTCCAAGCTTTCTTGTAAATTTGCAACATGTCTGAAGGAATAGAAAAACCAACGATAATTTATATATACGATGCTATTTGCGGATGGTGTTATGGCTTTAGTCCGGTAATGAAAACCATTTACGAAAAGTATAAAGATAAATTTGATTTTCAGGTACTTTCGGGCGGCATGATTTTAGGAGACAGAGTTGCGCCAATTGCTCAAATGAGAGATGTTATAAAAAATTCATATAAGAGGGTAGAGGAAACTGCCGGGGTTAAGTTTGGGGATAAATTTATAAATGAGGCAGTAGAAGAAGGGACAATGATTATGAGTTCGGAAAAGCCTTCTATTGCGCTGTCTGTTTTTAAGACTTATTTTCCTCAGAAAGCAGTACTTTTTGCATCAGATTTACAATTTGCCTTAAATTATGATGGTCTGGATTTAAATGACGATAATACTTATAAATCTATTATTAAGAAATACAAAATTCCGGAAGGTGAGTTCATTAGTAAATTAAATGACGAAGAATTTAGGCAACTGGCTTATTATGACGTTGCTTTAAGCAGGCAATTGCAGGTAACAGGTTATCCGGCGGCTTTTATAAAAACTCCGGATATGGAATTTTTTATGATAGCCAAAGGTTACGCCAATTTAGAAACGATGGAATTGCGAATCCAAAACGTTATTAAAGAAGCTGGGTTAATCCTTTAATTAATAGTTCTAAGAAAAATCCCCCTTAAATCCCTTTAGGAAGGATTTTCTTATTTATTATAGCTATCGTTTATTTAAACAGCTTTTACCGTAACCTCAATATTTCCTCTTGTTGCTTTGGAATAAGGACAACCTTTATGGGCTGCATCTGCCAGTTTTTGGACCTGCTGCAATTCTAAATTTGGAACATGAACATGCAATTCGGCTGACAATACAAAGCTTGAAGGACTTTCTTCGTTAAAGCTCACATATACATTTACTGATGCATTACTTACATCAATACCGTCTCTTTTACCTACAGAACCTAATGCGCCCAGATAGCAGCTACCCCACGCGGCAGCAAATAAAAGTTCTGGATTTGCATAACCTGCTTTTCCGCCCATTTCGGCCGGTTTTCTCATTTCTAAGTCTATAACTCCATCGGAAGATTTAACATGTCCGTCGCGGCCCCCGGTAGCGGCTACAACCGCTGTATATAGTTTTTTCATAGCATAATATAAAATTGATTTACGATTTAGAATTAACAATATGAAGTGTGAGAATGTTTGAAAGAATGTTATTTATGCTGTTCAACCACTTTATAGATTTCGGATGAAACCTTGGTTATAAGCTCCAACTGTTCGGTTATTAAGCCATCATTAGCTTTTTCTGTATCCATACTAAGTGGTTTTATAGCTTCTTCCGTTCGGGAAATATTTTCATCGGTTACAATCAAATAAGAACGCTTAAGATAATAGCTGGCTTTATTAAGTAGCTTTTTCTGGTCCTGAGTTAAGGCAGAGGATTCGCTTTCATCTATAGCAACAGAGAGATTAGCTAGATAAGAAGACAGTACATGGCTTAGTACCACAAATTTATGTGTCTCTGTTTCTTTAGTCTGTTTATTTTTAGGTTCACTTAGCATCCTTTGAAAAGCTGCTGCAAGGTTAGCTGTGTTTACATATACACTTTTTCTAGCCAACTTATAGCTTGTCATACTTACATTTTCACCAGCGAGCCTTTTGTAAATAATATCCAGATAATCGGCGTTTGCTTTTAACATGTCTGCCATATATTTCCTTATTTGAAAAGACTCCCAGCTCGGAAACAAGACATAACTGGATATTACGGCAATGACTGAACCTATTAAAGTGTCTATGACCCGCTCTAAAATAATATTCTGACTGGAGGAAGTGCTTATAAAACTAAACATAATGAGTACAAACGGTGTCATAGTCACTACGCTTACAAAATAGTATATGCGCTGGGTGCTATATGCAATAACCATAAAAAACACCATGATTATAAATCTAATATCTTGATTTGGAATAAGATATAAGATTAAAGCACCTGTAATACCGCCAATTACAGTACCTACGACTCTTTGATAATTTCTGGTTTTAGTAACACTAAACCCAGGTTTTAGAATTACCATAATAGTTAATACTACCCAATATCCATGATTACCCAAAGGTACTGCAGAACCCACCAAAGAGGGGAGAGATTGACCTATGATATAACCTATAAAAGCTACAATTGAAAACCGTAGAGCATATCTGAAATGGCCGGATTCTAGGTTTAAGTTGTTTTTAAAGAGTTTGAACTCGAAATTCTGATGATTTACAAACTTGGCGTAATCAGAAGAAAATGCGCTATGGTTTTTAATATTCTCTTCCCTGAAATAGCTATAAATAATATCCAGTCGGTTATGAATATGTCGAAGGTTAATAAATATTTTTTTAAGAACTAGTACAGAAACGCCTTCTTGTTCCAGTAAATTGATCTTATTTTTTAATTCGTCCAAATCTTCACTGGTTACAATATGTTTTTTTGGAATGGTTGAATGAATTAAACAGGAACCTATATATTCAATTTCCAGAGACATGCGCTTAATTAAAAAAGCAAATTCCGGTAAGATATTGTTATTCTTGTACCGCTGTCTAATTACATTGTAGTCATTGTGAGAAGCCATAGTTTGTTCAAAAAGGTCCACCATATCGGCAAATACAACAATAAGCATACGTCCCATGGGAGTAGAATCTTTGATTAACTCACGCGTCTTAAATAAGATTTCTCTAACATTATCCTGTAAATTATGAACAATAACTTGCTGATCTACAAGTTTTTTAAACACATCATCTATATTGTGACTATAATTATAAAGATTAGCTCTGAGCCGCATATATTTACCTACCTCGGTAACGCATTCACCTAAAGTCTGTTGCGCATATCGATGAGGTCTTATGGTAAAAAAAAGCATGCTGAGGAAGAAATACCAAATCCCGCCAGCTATTAACAAGAGCGCATGCTCCAAATAAGATAGAGCCGTATGTTGTGGTTCTAGATTGAAGATCATAATCAACAAAGCGGCGCTACCAACAGATGTCGCCCTAACTCCATAAACAGCGAACATAGAGAAAATGAATCCAAAAAGGAGGACCTCAACAGCTGTTATGTAAAAATTTGAATTAATTAAAGACGTAAATATTGCTATAGAACAAACTAATGCAATTGTTATCAGCATTGCATTTCTCCTGTGTCTCCAGGGACCGGGAGTATCAACAACACTGCAACAAACAGCTCCTATGGAGAGTGTAATGCCAGTTTCAATGTATCCAAATTGAAAAAATAAAAACGAGGGCAGTAATACACCTATTGTAATCTTGATACCATCAGAAAAATACTGGG
>NZ_JBEBVH010000264.1:0-5271 GCF_040392825.1 Pseudopedobacter sp. | reverse complement strand
CATCCCTACGTTGGCATTATCCAAATCAGGTATCGGGTTTTATCTCAGCCTAATCTTTTTTGATTAAGCACCCCGTGCAATTGTTCTGCAAGATACTAAATATTGAGATCTATTACAACCTCCGAATGACTTTACAAGGGTTACCTGCGGCAATTACATCAGATGGAATATCCTTAGTTACCACACTGCCCGCCCCAATGATGGTTCGATCTCCGATGGTCACACCCGGACAAATTACAGCACTTCCACCTACCCATACATCTTCACCTATTGTAATAGCTTTTGCAAATTCAAGACCGGAAGATCTTTCTATAGAATCAATTGGATGAGTAGCAGTATATATCTGAACATTCGGACCAAACATGGTTCTACTTCCAATAGTCACTTTCATTACATCAAGTATCACACAATTAAAATTAAAGAATACTTTTTCTCCAGTGATGATATTAGACCCATAATCACAATAAAAGGGTGCTTCTATCCATATACCAGGTCCGGCATTTGGTATCAATTCTTTTATTATACTAGCTTGCAGGTCTTCTTCATCTTTTCTGCTATCATTCAATTTCTTTGTAAGTAACCTTGCTTTGATCCTCTCAGCAGTAAGTTGCGCATCACTTGCATTATATAATTCTCCGGCAAGCATCTTCTCTTTTTCTGTCTTCATATTCAAACCTAATATATTTATGTACCTTTGCAAAAAAATTAATCATTTTAGTTAACCATGCAGGTTTACTGATTCTTTTTAAGGAGCCTCTCTTAAAAAGAGAAATGACACTTAAGAAAAACAATTTGACATTCGAACAATTAAATCTTATTGAACCTTTATTAAAGGCAATTAAGACAGAAGGATACACAAATCCTACTCCCATACAAGAGCAATCTATTCCTGTTGTATTAGAAAAAAAAGACTTATTAGCCATAGCGCAAACCGGTACAGGTAAAACAGCAGCATTTGCTCTTCCTATTTTACAATTGCTCCATGGTAACCGTACAAGCCCGAGAACGCTGAAATCCTTGATTTTAAGTCCCACTCGTGAACTAGCTATTCAAATAGGTGAAAGCTTTGCCTCTTATGGAAAACATACTGGGCTAAAACATACTGTTGTTTTTGGTGGTGTACCAGTAGGCAGTCAAATCAGCGCTTTAAGAAATGGTGTTGACATCCTGATTGCTACTCCGGGCAGGTTACTCGATTTGCTAAACCAACGGGCATTGAACTTAGCGCATATAGAGATATTTGTGTTAGACGAAGCCGACCGTATGTTGGATATGGGATTTATTAATGATGTAAAAAAAATAACAGCTAAAATTCCTCAAAAGAAGCAAACTCTATTTTTCTCTGCTACCATGCCTTCAGAAATATCTGGATTAGCAAATGGCATTTTAAATAATCCTGTTAGAGTTGAGGTAACACCAATCTCATCTACTGTTGAGAAAATAACTCAAGCTGTTTATCCGGTTGAGAAAAAAGACAAGCCTTCTTTACTGATCCATTTATTAAAAGACAAAAAGATGACCAGTGTTTTGGTATTTACCAGAACCAAACACGGTGCAGATAAATTAGTAAAAGTTTTAAGTCGTGCTTCTATTTCTTCTGCAGCAATTCATGGAAATAAGTCACAAAATGCAAGGCAAAAGGCCTTAAGCTTTTTTAAAGAAGGAAAAATCCGCGTATTAGTAGCTACTGATATTGCTGCTCGTGGAATTGATGTCGATCAACTTAGTTATGTTGTAAACTTTGATCTTCCCAATCAAGCTGAAACATATGTTCACCGGATTGGCAGAACAGGGAGAGCAGGATTGAGCGGAAATGCTCTATCATTTTGTGATCATGAAGAAAGACCTTTTTTGCAAGATATAATTAAACTTACTGCACAAAAGATCCCTCTGGTTGAAGACCACCCTTATGCAATTACGTTTGGAAATACCGTTGTAGTTTCAGCTAAGAAAAAGAATACACAAGCAAAAAAACCTTTCAAAGCTTTTAAGCAAGAAAATCGCAGAAAAGCACCTGCTTACAGATAAATCTCCTATTTCAGCTATCTATTAGTTACTCCTAAACAACTTATAGGTAGCTGATAATTCAATTCCCCATTGAATTATCATACTTCAGACCTCCCTTTATTTGTAAAATAATTTTAATATATTGTTGCATAATTAATCTCTTATACAGACTATTTCAATAGATCACGTTTAAGATATGCATAATACAGATCTGGCTTTAATTGAGATTGATAAAATTATTAATGATGAAATATATCTCTTTGTTAATTCCAGAAGGCAATTGTAGTCTAAGTAATCTAGAAGCTATTTATAAGATGTTTACAATGGCTAACGACTTCCTTATACAACAAGGAAAAACTGCTTTATTTGAGATAGACCTGGTAGCTCTCGAAATGGGAGGTCAAAGCAGCAATAGTATTTTTACGACCTCTCCTACAAAAACAATACAACAAATAGAAAAAACTGATTTAATAATCATTCCGGCAATTCATGGAAATTACAAGGAAATCATACAAGCAAACAAGCGTTTTGCACCTTGGATCATTAAATGTTATAAAGAAGGAACTGAGGTTGCAAGTTTATGTATTGGAGCGTTTTTACTAGCAAGCACAGGTTTATTAAACGGGAAGAATGAGGTAATGTATGAAACGGGTTATTCAGATGCTAAATCCTTTCGGGATGTCTTTAAAAAATCTACTGGCCTTTCTCCTATTCGTTATAGAGAAATTCATTCATAACTAAAAAACAGTATATCTTGATCTCTGTTTAAACAAAAGATACTGCTCAATATAAATCAGGGCTAAATTAAGTAAAGCAAACATTGACATGGAACGCACCAAAAGACATTATAAAAATCTAATTATAGGTTTCGGTAAAGGGGGTAAAACTCTAGCTAGTTTTTTAGCTTCGCAAAAGGAACCGGTCGCTATTGTTGAACAATCCAATAAAATGTACGGTGGCACCTGTATTAATATAGCTTGCATTCCTACTAAATCACTCATTGTAAATGCTGAAAAGGGTGTTCCATATAATGAAGCATTAACCATTAAAGATAAACTCACTTCTAGCCTTCGTCAAAAAAACTACGATAAACTAAACCAACAAGATACTGCAGATGTAATAACAGGGAAAGCATCTTTCGTGTCCAGTAATGAGATAAAAGTAGTTTTTCTATCGGGCGAGGAGATATTTATTACAGCAGACCGTATTTTTATCAATACAGGAGCTGAACCGAGAATCCCTAAAATAGCAGGTATTGATTCAAAGAAAATATTTACGAGTACGTCAATAATGGAACAACAACAGAAACCCGAGAAACTAATAATTGTTGGTGGAGGTTTTATTGGGTTGGAGTTTGCAGATATGTTTACAAAATTTGGCAGCAAAGTAACCATATTAGATGTTGCTGATGAATTTTTACCAAAAGAAGATGGTGATGTAAGAGCAGCTATATATCAAGTACTTACAGACAAGGGAATTGATATTATAAACGGAATACAATTACAACAAATAGAAGACATAAATGACAATACAATAAAGGTGCATTTTAATCATGAGGGTAATAATAGGACTATCGATGCCAATGCTGTATTGTTAGCTACAGGCAGAAACCCAAATACAGAAGGGCTGAACTTACAAGCTGCTGGCATCAAAACCAATGAAAGAGGATATATTATAGTAAACGAAGAGTTAAAAACGAATATTCCTAATATATGGGCTATTGGTGATATTAATGGCGGGCCGCAATTTACCTATATATCATTAGACGATTTCCGAATTATCAAAAACCAATTAACAAACCATAAGTATACCTCTATCAAACAACGTGGAGATTTTCCGTCCTGTGTTTTTATTACCCCTCCACTAGCGCAGGCAGGTTTACGCGAAAAAGAAGCTATTGAACAAGGATATAGAATTAAAGTCGCCACGCTTCCTGCAAATGCAATTCCCAAAGCGGCCATTTTAAAGGAGACCAGAGGGGTACTAAAAGCTATTATAGATACAGATACCAACAAAATCTTAGGCTGTACATTATTTTGTGCAGAGGCTCATGAAATCATTAACATCATTCAGTTGGCCATCAAACATGAAATACCTTATACTGCAATGCGAGATACGATCTATACTCACCCGACAATGACAGAAGCATTAAATGATTTATTTCAAAATGTTCCTGACTAAGTACACCATATTACTTTCTTTCTCCCACCTGCTGTCGCCACATAGCATAATATAAACCTTTTTGCGCAAGCAATTCATCATGAGATCCCGTTTCAGAAATCTTACCTTTCTCTAAAACATAAATCATATCTGCATGCATAATTGTAGAAAGCCTATGAGCTATAAGAATCGTAATTCTTTCCTTGCTTGTTGATATCTCACGAATGGTATTTGTAATATCTTCTTCTGTAAGCGAATCTAGCGCAGAAGTTGCCTCATCAAAGATAAGCAACCTAGGGTTCCTTAATAAAGCACGAGCAATGGATATTCGTTGCTTCTCTCCTCCAGAAAGCTTTAACCCATTTTCTCCTAATAGAGTATTAATACCCTTTTCCGATCTTTTCAATAAATAGGCACACGATGCTTTATTCAATGCCTCGATTACTTCATCGTCGCTTGCGTCTCCTTTTACAAATAATAAATTCTCTTTAATTGTTCCGGCAAACAAATGCGTATACTGAGTAACAAAACCAAAATGTCTACGCAATTCATTATATCGTATTTCTGTAGAAGAAATACTATTAAAAAGAATTGAACCCGATACTGGCTTATAAAGACCTACTAATAATTTAACTAAGGTTGATTTACCTGATCCTGAGGGACCAACAAATGCAATCGTTTCACCAGAACTCACTCTAAAAGAGATGTCATCGATCGCATTCATACTGGCTGTTCGATGGCTAAAAACAACATCTTTAAAAGACAGGCTCTTTAACAACCCTATTTCCTTTGGCGACTCAGGTCTTCGTTCAATAGGTTTTTGCATCAACTGGTCGAAACTAGTAATAGATGCTTCTACTTCCCGATAGCTAAGAATTATATTTCCTAAATCTTGTAGTGGTCCAAAAATAGAAGTAGAAATGAATTGCATAGCAATTAGTTCACCTGTACTTAATACTTCACGAAATATTAGCCAAAGAAGGATAAATAATACCGATTGCTTTAACAAATTAAGTGTCGTTCCTTGAAGAAAAGAAAGCGTACGCACTCGTTTTGTTTTCAACATCTCCAGATCATATATCTTTTGCGTTTGGGTATTTAGTT
>NZ_JBEBVH010000263.1:0-5276 GCF_040392825.1 Pseudopedobacter sp. | reverse complement strand
ATGCCAAACTAATTTTTAAATAACAAAAACGTATATTATTTCTCCAACTTTTGACGTTTTCATTTTATTTCTATCTTTAAAATATGGTGCATCTTATTTTATCTATTTTCCTTACTGTTTCCTCATATATCTTACCTCAGAGTAATAAAGAGGAGGATTATGATGTTTTCCTGAAAGAAAATATAAAAGGCGATATTCCTTCAATTACTATTGATTCCCTGAAAACGATAGATAACATTGTCTTTCTGGACGTCAGAGAAAAAGAGGAATTTGACATTAGCCATATAAGAAGCGCTAAAAATGTTGGGTACATTTGGTTCGATATGAGAAGAGTTTACGATATTCCGAAATCTGCTCATATTGTAGTTTACTGTACAATTGGTAATAGGAGCGAAAAAATTGGCAGTAAACTGGTCAAAGCAGGATATAAAAATGTGTACAATCTTTATGGTGGACTCATCCAATGGACAAACGATGGGCAAGCGCTTTTCAGGAATGATGGGGCACAAACCACAGAAATCCATACGTACAACAAGGATTGGGCACAATGGGTTAAAAAGGGAGCAATAGTTTTTTAGCATGGATTCAGACAATAAGACACTTACTATAATAACAACAGCAGATAATTCAAGAACTATCTATAACCCTATTGTTGACGAAAATTACCACAGTATGCATGGAGCCGTGGAAGAAAGCAACCATGTATTTCTAAATTCCGGTCTCAGATATTTTTTAGCCGATAACGAAAGTAAGCGGGTCTCTGTATTGGAAGTAGGATTTGGAACAGGTTTAAATTTTCTGCTTACTGCCGATTTTTGTACCGGAACAGCAATCAACCTGAATTATGTAGGAATTGAAGCATTTCCTTTGGAATTCGATTTTATAGAGCACACAAATTATCACGAACTTGTATCTCAAAATACCTGGCAGGGATACAAAGACACCTATAGTCAGGCATTAGAAAGATTTATTCCACTAAATAATTTTTGCAATTACCATATAGCTTATACAGAATTAATGAATTTTAGTTCTGATGAGTTGTTTGACGTGATTTACTTTGATGCTTTTGCTTCTAAAAAACAGCCAGAAATGTGGTCTGCAGAAGCCATAACCCACACAGTAAGTTTTTTGAAACCAGGTGGTGTATTTGTAACATATGCCATCACCGGAGATTTAAAAAGAATAATGAAATCTTTAGGTATGAAGGTAGAAAAAGCACCGGGCTCTGCCGGAAAAAGAGAAATGTTAAGAGCTATAAAAATTTAGTTTTAGCTAAAATAATCGTTAAACATGTTCGATAATCAATAAACAAGCCGGTATTATAACCGGCTTGAATCATGCATTTCAATTGCTTTACCTATATTATTTATAGTTCGCTCGTCTAAATCTCCCCAAATCTGTTCCCATGCATTATGTTCATTTCTCCTTAAACGAGCTATTTCTACTCCATTAGTTTCACATATAAAATATGGAACGCCATCTGTAGTATCTTCGGGTTGTATTTGCAAATCAAATGCCTTATCATCCTTATCCCCGATATTCACACGGACATTGAATTTTTGATATTTCGTATCTTTCATAGTAGAAGGAATTATGATGATTAATCTAATTATCTCTATCTATATCAAAACCAATATCATGCCATAAACACTGTTTATTCTTCCGATGGAATTAAAACAATCTTGAAATAAACACGGCCTGGGCCTCCTCCTGTTATTTGAGTATAATCAGAATATTGCATTCTAACCTCAATATCAGAGTTAGAGGTATCGAAACTATAAGCGATGCCTAAATAGGTATGTGGAATTTGCTCCCATATTTTATTATCGTAGCTTATATATACTAGTATCCCATCATAATCGTTGTAAAAATTATCAGTTTCATAAAGCGGAATAGTCGATACAAAAGTCTTTCCATCATCAACCAATGTCCATTGTGATCCAGACCTTTCGGCATAAATGGTTTTATTGGTAACAGTATAATAATTGTTAACATCTTTCTGGCATGAAGTAACTCCTAGAATAATCACACCCGCAATTAAAAATAATATTCTTTTCATCTCCGTGTCTTTTAATAATTAGACGATAAATTCTTGTCTATAGTTTCATCCTATAACAAAAAAAGCACCACATTTTGTGATGCTTATTGGTAAGACGCTTATATAATAAAAAAGTTTAATCCTATACTTTATAATCTGCTACACCTGCAGCTTTAAGCAACAAATTATGAAGCTCATAATTTTTAACAAAGGGTTTCAATAATTCGCTTCCCGGCCCAAACATCGCCAGCTCTACATAGTCTCCTGTATGCTGTATACCGCCCCATCCTACCGAATTATGAGCAGACTGTATTTGTGAATACTGTTTGTATGGTAGCTTATAAGGATTATACAGACCATCCTCGTCCAGATTTTCGTAATGCTTAAGAATCAGTTTAGCTTCTTCCGGTTGAATAATATAGCCCTGCGCAAATTCTATTCGCTCTATTAGCTGTGATGGCAAAGTACTTTTACCAATGCCGTTTAACACCCAGTTATTAGATTGCTTATAACTTTGCAAGGTATCGAAATTTTTATCTGCTTTACCGCCATAATATAAACCTGGATTTGAATTTCCGTGATCTGTGGTTATTACAACTAAAGTTTCCTTATCTTTTTCTGCAAACTCCATAGCTACAGCAATAGCCTCGTCAAAAGCTATCTGGTCGTACAATGTCGCTGATGTATCATTTGCATGAGCCGCCCAATCTACCTTTCCACCTTCTATCTGTAAAACAAAACCATTTTTATTTTGGGAAAGTGAAGTAATTGCCTGTTTGGCCATCTCTGCAAGGCTTGGAATTTTTTCCATCAATTCCTTATCCGATGTCCTGTCTATTGCATACGGCAATGCATCCTGATAAAAGATTCCTAAAATTGGCTGTTTTGCGCCGTTATGCCCCTTTAATGACTTGCGGTCTTTAAATACGGCATAGCCTTTCTTTTCAAAATCTGCAAATACGTTCTGTCCATCTTTCCTTAATTTCGGGTCGAAGTTTTCCAAGCCCCCTCCCATAATAACGTCTATGCCTAATTCCAGGTATTTTTTTGCAATTCCTGGTTCATCACTACGCTTTTTACTGGTTACACAAAAACCTGCCGGAGTAGCATGTGTAGCCATCACAGTAGTAACAACACCAGCTGCTTTACCTGCTTTTTTAAATTTCTGCCATATAGGTGTGTTCTCTGTTCCATCTGCATTTACATTTAAAGAACCATTAGGAACTCTTTTTCCACCACCCCATGAAGAACTCGCAGCAGCAGAATCTGTCACTAACGAATTTGCGGAAGCAGTGTCCATTAAAGCTCTTGTTACCCTGTTTTGTTCATATAATTTCAACCAGTTAGAACTTCTTCCCTCTTTTCTTTGCAATAGTAAATTCGCCATATTCAAAGTTCCTATGCTCATACCATCACTTACCAGAAAAATAATATTTTTTGCTAACTGACCTTTCTTTGCTGATGGTGCTGCCAGCATCTCTATTGGAGAGAATAGCGTACCGCCTAAAAAAGCTAAGGCGCCGCCTTTAAAGAGATCTCTTCTTTTCATGCTTTAAAGTTATGATTAGAATGTTAATTTGTTGTAATCTGTCTAAGAATTTTGATTCTTATAAAAAACCGATTAAAAACCTGACGGTAAATTGTAATTTTTAGACTTCCAATAACTTATCAGATAAGGGATATTTCTTTCAAATCTCAGAAAGTCTTTATGCTGCGTTCTCGTCCATCCGGACTCTGCATAAGCTGCAATACGTGGAAAAGTCTGATATGAAATATCTTTAAAATCAGGTGTCCATTCACTCCACATCTGTGCTCCAAGGCCCACAATCAGTTTCTGTTGTTCTGCATTTAAACCTGCCGGAACCGGATTAAATCCGTATGCTTTTTTTAAATCAATTTGCTGATAAGTATAATCCAGATAAGTAAATCGGTGATCTGAATTAATAATTTCATAACCTTTATCTATACCAAACAACAAATCTTTGGCATCACCTTTCCAGAATTGGACTATCGCTTTTTTCGACAACGAAGTATTTGCATTTTCCTCATTTGCCCATTCATGTACGTTTTTCCCCAATATCTCGTTCCATCCTATTATCCTCTTACCCAAAGAATCTTCGACAAATTTTGATACCTCGTTAGTAAAGTAAACATGAAGATCATAATAATTTTTAATACCATGCTTAACCATATAATCCTGTACCGATTTAGAGTTCTTCCATTGGTCAAATTTCACTTCATCTCCTCCTATATGAATATATTGAGAAGGGAATAGTTCTGAAACCTCCTTTAAAACCTGATGAATAAAATGCCTGGCTCTTTCGTCGCTAACATCTAAAACTGCACTTTCGACCCCAAAACGGGTAGGGATCTTCATTTGTTGTTTAGTAGTCCCTAAATAAGGATAGCTGGCAATTGCTGCAGAAGTATGTCCTGGCATACTAATTTCGGGAATAATCGTAATCTGACGCTCGGCAGCATAAGCGATAATTTCCTTTATATCTTGCTGAGTATAAAAACCACTATGCGCTTTGTGATCCGAAATTTCGCTCTTCCATTTTTTTCCGTTGTCGTTTATTTGCGTACTGTCTCTTTTCGAACCTATTTGAGTCAGTAACGGAAATGCTTTAATTTCTATTCTCCAACCCGCATCATTAGTTAAATGCCAATGAAATTTATTCATTTTTAATAAAGCCATTTCATCCAAAAGCTGCTTTACAACTTCCTTTCCATGAAAATACCGGGCTTCGTCCAGCATAAAAGATCTCCATTTAAAGGCTGGCTCATCTTTAATGGTCACCAAAGGGATTTCAAGCGATTTCAACATAAGTTGATTTAAGCTTTGAATTCCGTAAAAAATCCCTGTTTCGGTAGACGCTTTTATTTCTATTTTGTTTTTAGAAGCAGAAAACTCATATGATTCAGAATGGTCGGATACGTCTGAGCTCAATAACAGCCGAATCTCAACACCCTTTTTCACGGTGGTCTTTGAAATTCCTCTTTTATGAAGGACTTCCTGTAAATACGCTTTCTGATTTGAATTGCCAGCGATGTATACGCCTTTAGACAAACTTACAGAACCTTCTTTAAACACTACATTATTGGGGTAAGGAATTATCGATACTTCTGTTTGTCCAAAAACATTGTTGCTTATTAGTAAAATCAGAAGTAGATGTATAATCTTAAAATATTTCATAAAATGTTTTATAAAAGGGTGTTTCAAAAGTTTTTTGTCTTG
>NZ_JBEBVH010000262.1:0-5307 GCF_040392825.1 Pseudopedobacter sp. | reverse complement strand
CAAAGTGTTTTTACACTACCATCGTTTATTTGTCCTTCTCCCCGAGGGAGGTGCCTAGTGGGCGGATGAGGGCGAACCTATTATTCACCTTTGCAAAACCATTCCCATACATCATTCTCGTTTTGTCTGAAAGGCAAGATAGAATAACCTGACGGTAATTTAGAGACATCAATCTCTAAGCCATGGATTTCCTATGCTGCAAAGGTGTTCTTCCGATAATACCTTTAAAACTCTTGTTAAAGTGAGAGAAGTTATTGAAACCGCTTTCAAAACATATATCAGAAACACTCTTATTCGTTTCTATCAGCAGCTTTGCAGCGTGGTTGATTCTTAGCTCTATTAAAAATCCAGAAAAAGTTTTTCGGGTTCTGGCTTTAAAATACCTGCAAAACGCATGGGGCGTAATATTGGCAACTTCAGCAATTTCCTTCAATTCTATTTCTCTGGTATAATTGTCCAACAGATATTGATAAACATTATTCAACCGGTCCATTTCTGTAGCAGAATTGAATTCGATATTGTTCTGCTGATTAACAATTTCCAAATCCTGAGATAAGGAAAGCTGTTCTAATATTTGAAGTAAAAGGATAATTCTTTTGATGCCTTCGCAACTTAAAAGCTCATGCATCCATTCGGCAACCTTCTCTTTAGATTTTCCGTTTATCCGAATCCCTTTTTTAGCGTTTTCGAGAAGCTTTAATACCTGCTTATTCTCTGCCAGGCTAAAAAAGCCGTCACCAAAGCAATCTGGTGAAAAGTGCATAACTATAGCTTCCAGTTTTTCTGATGCGCCAGGTTGCAGATAAATCTCGTCGCTACGCCAAAGATGAGGTAGCTGAGAGCCAAACATAATTAAGTCTCCCGGTTTAAAGGGCTGTATATGATCTCCTGTAAACTGTAATCCGGATCCTTTAACAATATAAACCAGCTCGACTTCGTGATGGAAATGCCACATTTTGTAGAAATGAGAGACGATATCGTATCTCACATTAAAAGAATGTTCGGGGTTTAAGGGTATTTTTAATAAATGTGGCTTCATACTAAATTACAGTAAAAATACAGGTTTTTATTTAGAATGATTATATATATGTTAAAATACCATAAGAATTAGCTAAATACATGCAAAAACAAACAATGCCATTTATCTAACTTTATGATTCTGTTATCAGACCATTAATTTATTAATTATGAAAGTTGGGTTGTTTATCCCATGTTATATAGATCAGTTATATCCCAATGTCGGGATAGCAACTTATCAGTTACTTAAAAAATTAGGTTGCGATGTAGATTATCCGCAAAACCAAACCTGTTGCGGGCAACCTATGGCAAACAGCGGGTTTTCACATTTGAATGCTGGTTGTGACCAGAATTTCGTACGTAATTTCAGCGAGTACGACTACATAGTTGGTCCATCAGGCAGTTGTGTGCTCCATGTAAAAGAGCATCTTAAGGATGAAAATAACCCTGGGAAAGCGATACATATCAGAAAGCACATCTACGAACTAACCGAATTTTTGACCGATATACTTAAAGTCGATAAACTCAATTCTAAATTCCCTTACAAAGTAGGTTTGCACAACAGCTGCCACGGACAGCGGGGTTTGGGCTTGTCGTCGATGTCAGAAAGAAACCTTCCGGCTTTTTCTAAAGTAGAAGATCTGCTAAGCCAGGTAGATGGCTTAAGCTTAAAAAGACCTAAAAGAAACGACGAATGTTGCGGTTTTGGCGGAACCTTTTGTGTATTTGAGGAAGCTGTGAGCGTAAAAATGGGAAAAGACCGGGTGGAAGAACATGAAGATAACGATGTGGACTTTATTACCGGAGCGGATGTAAGCTGTTTGATGCATTTAGAAGGTATTTTAAAAAGAAAAGGCAGCAAAGTTAAAACTATTCATATTGCAGAAATTTTAAATCATGACTAAGGTTTTAGATCACGCGACAGCCGCCGAGGCGTTTATAAAAGATGAGGAAAGAACCAATTGGCATGACGACACCCTTTGGTTTGTAAGGCAGAAAAGAGATCTGGCAGCTCATGGAGTTCCCGAATGGGAGACTTTAAGAGCCTGGGCTTCCCAGATCAAAAACCATACACTTTCCAAAATGGACGAATATCTGGTTCAGTTTGAAGAGAATGCGCGGGCAAATGGTGTCCATGTGCATTGGGCAAAAGATGGCGATGAGCATAACAGAATTATTCATGACATTATGAAAAAACATGAGGTCAGGAATGTCGTGAAAAGCAAGAGTATGCTTACAGAAGAGTGTCATTTAAACAGCTATCTGGCAAAACATGATATCGATGTGGTAGATACGGATTTAGGCGAAAGAATTGTTCAGTTCAGAAAAGAGCCACCAAGCCATATTGTTTTGCCTGCTATCCATCTTAAAAAGCAGGATGTAAGCGAAACTTTTCATCAGCATATAGGTACAGAGAAAGGTAATAACGACCCTCAGTATTTAACGGAAGCAGCAAGACAGCACTTAAGAAATCATTTTATTGAGTCTGACCTGGCGATTACCGGAGTGAATTTCGCGGTGGCCGAAACCGGAGGGTTTGTAGTCTGTACCAACGAAGGTAATGCAGACATGGGAGCACATACAGCAAAAGTACATATCGCATGTATGGGGTTCGAGAAAATTATTCCGAAAGCTAAACATTTAGGTGTTTTCCTGAGATTATTGACCAGAAGTGCTACGGGACAGCCAATAACAACCTACTCAAGCCATTTTTTAAAACCCCGAGAAGGGCAGGAAATGCATATTGTTATTGTTGATAATGGCAGAAGCAGGCAATTGGGCAGAAAAGATTTCCGTAATTCCCTGAAATGCATCAGATGTGCAGCTTGTTTCAATACTTGTCCGGTTTACAGAAGGAGCGGAGGTCACAGCTACCATACGGCAGTTGCCGGCCCCATAGGATCTATCCTGAATCCAAACCTGGATATGAAAGCCAACGCAGATTTGCCTTTCGCGTCTACCTTATGCGGTTCATGCAGTAATGTTTGTCCGGTTAAAATTGACATTCACGAGCAGTTATGGAAATGGCGTCAGGAAATAGTTAAAGAGGGATATGTTGCAGAAAGCAAATCTTTGGCTATGAAAGGAGCCGCCTGGTTGTTTTCTAAACCGTCTGTATACAGGGCCGTAGCAAAAGTAGGGCTTTCTGTGATGCGCAACATGCCTTTTATGGTGAACAATAAATTAAACGCCTGGTACAAGCAAAGGGAAATGCCCGAAGCTCCAAAAGAAAGTTTCAGAGATTGGTACAATAAAAATAATAAGTAATGAGTGGTTCAAGAGATTCAATATTATCGGCAATTAAGGCCAATAAACCAGAAGAGGTAGCACTACCCGAAATTGATTTTGGAGTGCTAATGTCTTTTGGGAATTTAACAGAGCAGTATTGCGAAATATTACTGAAAATTGGTGGTCAGTTTAAACTGTTTAATAGTCTTGATGAAATTAAACATACAATAGAAGCCGAAAAGAATGGCGCCCTGGTTATCGATACCCTTAATTTATCTGAAGAAGACAGGCACAATTTGTATAGCAAAACCTCTAAAGAATTAGAAAAATTAGATCGCGTTTACATCAAAGGTACTGTTGGTGTGGCAGAAAATGGAGCTATATGGATTAGTGAAAATGCACTTCCACACAGAATTTTACCTTTTATAACACAACATCTGGTGCTGGTTTTAAATGTTAAAGACATAGTGCCTACTTTACACCATGCTTACGAAAAGATTTCTTTTGAGGATTTAGGTTACGGTGCTTTTATCGCCGGTCCGTCTAAAACGGCAGATATCGAACAAAGCCTGGTTATAGGAGCCCATGGCGCCAGAAGCCTGATGGTGTATTTGGTTCAGGAGTAAACAGCGCAGTTTTCATAACAACCGAGTCTATTTATTAGCGATTGTTTGTTATCACCTGAAAAATAGTTCTTTTCGTCTTACACTATAAAAAAGATTTGTAATAAATTATTTCTTCACTTCCGGATATCGTTTTTAAAACAGACGATGTCCGGAAGATTCGAAAAGAAACTACACATATTTTACAAGCTCAGACCTCAAAAACAAGAAAGCAGAATAAATATTATGAGGCCTAAATTTTATCTATCTTTGCAGAATGAAATTTCCAAAGTTCGAGGACATCATACTATTTGAAGATTCTGATATTATTATTGTAAACAAACCGCCATTTTTAAGTTCTCTTGACGAAAGGGAAGGAAAAGAAATCAACCTGTTGAGAATGGCAAAGAAATATGCAGAAGACGCGCAGATTTGCCACCGTTTAGATAAAGAAACATCAGGATTGCTGGTTATTGCAAAACATCCCGAAGCTTATCGACATATGTCTATGCAATTTGAGCATAGAAAAGTAAAGAAAGTTTATCATGCTATAGTAGACGGCACTCATGTCTTCGAAGATCTTTTGGTAGACCTTCCTATTTTAAATATTGGTAAAGGTAATGTGGTGATTAGCCGAAGTGAGGGTAAGAGAGCCGAAACCTGGTTTAACTCACTCGAATATTTTAAACATTATACCCTAATAGAATGTAAGCCTGTTACTGGTAGAATGCATCAGATTCGTATACATTTGGCAACACAAAGAGCTTCTATTACAGGCGACAAAATGTACGGCGGACAACCGGCATTTCTTTCCAAAATAAAAAGAGGATACAGATTAACAGATGAAGAGGAACAGCCTATCATGAAGCGGTTTGCGTTACATGCAAGACAGTTAACTTTTCTTAAGCCAAATGGCGAAGAAATAACTATAGAGGCAGAGTATCCTAAAGATTTTGGTGTATTACTAAAATTACTACAGAAAAACGATGTTTAGTGGCAAAGTCAGATCTGCTAATAAATGTTACTTCCGTTGATTTGTGTTACCGGATAAGTTCGAACAATTGTAAAAGAAAAGGAGCTATCTAAAGGCCTAATTTGTCTTCCTGATTTTTGGGAAGCAGAGTCAAGATATGCTTCGAATAGCACTACAAAGACTTCGACTCTCCCGAAGCGATTTGCCTGACGGTACATAGCTGGGGCCGGCCTTGGAAAATTCGCAGCAAAGGCCAATAAATCTTGAGCAGTAATATTCAAGTTCAGACAAGCGTTAGGAAAGCGAGCAAGCGCAGGTAAAGCCGCTTAATTTTTGAAGGGGAGCTCATAGCGACTGCGCTTTCCACCGACAAAGATTTATTGAGGATTTGCAAGAAAGGTCACGCAGCCGGGAGTTTTTGGCTACTTTTTGCGGAAAAAAGTAGCTTGAGCTGGGCCGCTCAAGAGGCCCGGAAAGGTATGCGCG
>NZ_JBEBVH010000261.1:0-5343 GCF_040392825.1 Pseudopedobacter sp. | reverse complement strand
GACCCTCTCTGCGTCAACTTAAATACAGTCATATAATACTCGTTAAGACTACTGGAACTTAATCTCTATAAATACTTATTTTTTTCTAAGAAATCTTTCCATACTACATACCCTTCCGGAAGCAAATGTATTCCGTCTTTAGTATATTTAGCATCTAACACATGATTTCCCGAATGGAACACACTATAAAGATCTATAAAACCGGCACATTTTTTCTTTCCTATAATTTGAAGCTCCTTATTTAATTTGATAATCGTATCCGCTTTATTTTTGTAGGTATTCGCTTTTAAAAGGCTATCGTTCAACGGAAGTACCGATTGAACATAGAGTTTGCTTTTAGGTGTACCTGCTCTAATCTTATCTACAATTTTGTTATAGTTTTCTAAAATTAATGCTATCTCCCATTGGCGGCTGCCTAAGTCATTTATACCAATCATCAGAAATATTTTTTCTGGTTTACTGGCAATAACTTCATCAAGCCTGGCCAATACACCATAGGTATTATCTCCGCCTATGCCTCTATTAAAGACCGGCTTATTTGGAAATAACATTTCCCATTGGCCGCGCTCTGTTATACTATTACCTAAAAAAACAATTCCGTTTGTGGCTAATGGATTTTCTTTAAAAACTTCCATTCTCTTTTTAAAGTGTGCACTTTCATGAAAAGTAGCGAACCCATTTTTAACATTTTCTACCTGTATTTCATGAAGAAGCCTCCTGACAGTCTTTTGTTGCTCGCTAGAAAGTATTGCGTTATACTTAACAAAAGCATTATTATAGGCCTGCTTATCCTTAGTTGCCTTTTCCTCTGAATTCAGATTAGTATTATTCCTGGTTTCAGATAAATTGGTATCAAGCTCGGATCGTATGGTCTTAATTTGTTCTTTTTGAGATGCAGTAACCCCTATTTTGTTCAATACATCCTCGGCATAATAATTTAGAGAAAGTCTCTTTTGCGCATGTAACTGCGTAGTAAAAGCCAATAAAAAGAAAGCTATGAATAATTTGATTTGATATTTCATCATTGTTTTTTTGATTATAAATATAAATTATATTCTCTCATTAGAAAAGCATCCTAAAATAAGATGGAAAATAATCTTTATAATTTCCTCACCACTATATAGAAACGTATTAATATGCTATTTTACTTATCCAGTCTCCATAAGCATAAATGGTCTTGCTATGTCGTCTCTTACGGTATACCCCATCGCCTTCTCTACTGCCGGCCATATTAGTATTGCCTTCTATGCTAATAATCCAATCGCCCTGTTGCTTCTCAACCAAGCCCGCATGCGCTATCCGTTTTAGATCAGGGAACCAGATGCCTAATACATTAGCAGGCTTTATTTCTTTTTTCCTCCGCCTAACAGGAAAGAGTGCAGGCGACCAGGCCGTCCGAGGTTCCTGGTATCCAGCCCTGGCGAATATCCAACTAATAAATGAAGCACACCAGGGATGGCCGGCCTTCAATCCCGTTACCGCCAGGTATTGTTCTACCCTTTTACCATCGTTCTTTCCCGTAGCTTCCCTTATGCCCAGTTCATTCCGGGCAATCTCCATAATATATTCCCTTCTGATGTAATCGTTGGTCCTTAATAGATAGCGATCAGACTGCCGATTGCAGCCAGGAAAAGCAAGGCAAAGGAAAGCCAGTACAATAAGATTTGTTGCCATAAACTCAGTTCTTTAAAATGTTTAACCATATAGACCATTGGGGGCAAACCTAACCGGGCCCAGCTTTTGTTGAAGAGATTCCAGCAAAGCAACAACACCAATAAGAAAAATATTAATGCCAGCAGAAACAGGTAGCTTATGCCCAGATCGGGCAATGCAGCTGTGGTATCAAAATGATAAATCCCGTAGGGCAAACCCAGACTCAGGAACAATAGCGATGTGAAATATTTTACGATTGGGTGAATTGATATGAAAGGTAAGCTGATTGCTGAATCACCCCGTTCTGTTATTTTATTTAGAATAAGTTTCGAGATCATCATATAAAAGATTTAGTTGTATATACTATGTTCATTTTTTTTGAGACTTCTCTTCACATACAGAAGAGACAAAATCTAAAAAGAATAAACAGAGGGAATTTATCCCTCTGCTCGTCGCTATCTTTTAAGCAATAACGACATTGCCTGCATATAGGCTGGTGGCTACTTCTGAAGATTCTAAGGCAGCGAAGCTTACATATACTTCGGCTGTTTCACCGCTAAATTCCTCCGGAAGATCCAGTGCCAGTGCCTCCTGCTGTCTTTCTGCTTCCCCTATGGCGTATAGGGCTTCGGCCAGAGAAGGAATAAAAATGGCAACCATGACCTGATCGTTTGCCTTAGCCTGGCCCTTGCCGGTATTGTCTTCCCAGATTAGATTTAGTCTGGCGGGACTGTCAGAAGTAACTGATAAAGATTTTACTCCGGTTAAATCGCCCCTGCTTACCAGAACCATACTGTAATCTATCTGTAGATTAGGCGTTTCGCCAGTCAAAGCATTTTTCAGGTTATAACTGGAAGCACTGTTGTAGCCTGTGCGACCATTGGCATAGTTTTTAAAGCCAATTTCCAACAAAGGTTTAATAGGCCGCAGAAAACCGTTAATCAAGGCAAAACGAGCCTGTTGTTCCAATTGCTTCTTGCTGGCGCCGGCATTACCCCGTTTTGATCCCAGACTACGCATGTATTTAATACCACGCCAGGACGAACCGACTACCGTTCCAACTTTTCCTGAAAAGGCTCCCAATATGCCTTGTGTATATTTTCCCATAATTTTTAATTTTAAGGATTAAACCATCATGCAAAAGCTTCTGTGATAGCGCTATCGGTCTTTTGTCATAGGCAAATCTAGGGCACAAAAAAGTCAGGAAAAAGCGTTTCAAGCTCCATTGCCGCAGTTTGCGGAGATGTGCTTTTGTCTTACCGAACTTTGCGGAAGCCAGTTTAAGAAGAAATGAGGTTATGCTACTTACTTTTTAATCGGGTACAATTTGGAGCAGTAAGAAGAATTGAGTTTTTGATTGCAGAAAGGGTTGAAATTAGGGAAGTATTGCAAATTATAAATAACTAAAAAAAGCTTGGTTATGGCAACATTTAAGAAGCTATTGAAAGATCATCCCTTATAATTTACTTATAGAAATCATCCTTTTATCTGCCTCTTCCAAGATTTTTTCGAATGCGGCAATAATGTCATCTGACAATTCATTTGCTCCCCTTTCAAAACTTACCTTCTCTATTAGTTTTTTCAAATGGCTAGCCTTTAGATTACCTAATAGAAGTTCTATATCATTGCATATATAAGGCAATTCATTTTCCAGTAACATCCTATATTTATAGCTGTATTTTCTATTATGCTTTTCTACAATGCTCGTAAATAGTAAGATTTCGTTTTTTAGTCTGTTTAATCGAAAGTTATAATGTTCGTCAAGTAAGTGCCGGGTAAATGTACTCACTATTTTAAAGAGCTCAGGATATAGCTCACTTTCACCACTAACTTCAATTTGACTATTTTCAAAAACTAAAACAATCTCATCTTTTTGTATCTGTTTCTTACCAATTCCTTTAATTGCCTGTATAGAAACACTATTCCCATTTAACAAATAGTGCAATAAAGGCTTCTCAAGCTGACAATTTTTATAAAACTTCCTAAAGTCTTTTTGGAATCGCTCGTAAAAAGTATGTGCATTTGCCCCAAAAGTATCGTTAAAAATCTTCATTGATAACGAAGATATAAATTTTGGAGATTTATCACCTAATTTGGCAGATATAACAGAAAAAAGCAGATATTAAAAAGAGGCCTGATTACAATTTTAAAAGCAGGCACTTTTTTTATAGGTAGATGGTTTAAACGTTTCTTCTATATATTGTCCTATCAAATTCAACAATTGAAAGTTATTTAACTATCCTTATCTCCTTGGGTGCTTTAATATTAGTGTTAATACTTCCGTCTCTTTTTCTGGTATGTTTAACCCACAGTACGCCAAATGGAGTCGGAAAAGTTCCTTCTGCATAATCCAGATCTGCAAGATTTGGTTTAATTGTTATTTCTTTGCATCCCGGAGCTGTAACTTTTATACCCAGAATATGTTCTGTTAACCAAGCCGTGGGTCCGGATGCCCATCCATGGCACAAACTATGACGATAACCTTTATAACAATAATCTCCGTAATCTCCATGAATATCCTTTTTACCTTTAGAAACAAGCTGGTCTATAGGAGCTGCATTTTCCATCCAAGCTAAATTAAAGTCTTCCCAAAACGTTGTAGCACCTAAATCGAGCATTCCTCCCCAATATTCACGAATATTATCTAATGCTCCTTTATAATCCCCTGCCAGCGCTTTTGCCTGTAACATATAATACCCATAAAATGTAGAAAAATCCTTTGCGCCTCCAACAGCTATCACTTCTTTATTGGCTTGTTCCGGAGACATCAATCCGGATATAGCCATTAATGACGCTGCCTGTTTTGAATTATGGTGGTTAGGAACATAATCAGACAGTTTTTTTAAAGTGCCTTCACACAATTGCATCATACCTTTATCATCAAGAATTATTGAAAGCTTATTTCCCAGCAAAATTGATTTCACGACCATAGCTTGTAAACCGGCATGAACTGCATTCTTATCTTTGGTAGATGGCCAGTCTAAAAAACGCTCACCATTAAGTCTTTCTATGCCATTTTCATCTATATTTGAAACAATTTGTCGCAAAAGACCTCTTAGGTAAGGCTGTTGCTCTCTTAAATAAACTAAATCTCCATGATGCATATACCAATCATATTGTAGAACTATCCACCACATAGAATAAGTACTTATCCCATTCATCCATTTAGGCAAAGGCGTGATGTCTCTAATAAGATCCAGGCTTTTAGGTACAACATCATTATATCCAAAAACGCTATTGATAGTTGCCACTTCAGGATGTAAATCTCCTACCCAAACCAAGCGATCTCGTTTGATACCATCCCATAAATAATCCTGCATATTTAGATGAACAGTATAAGCACCTGTCATCCATATTTGATTCAGTAACGTATCGCTACTATTAAAGCTACCTAAATAAGGTATATCTCTATAAATAGAAATTGCCCTCAACTCTTTCAAGTGAAGTTGAGCATTTTCATCAATCAAATCTATCCTCACAAATCTAAAACCTGTATTCCCCACTTCCAGCTTACCTAACCAAGGTAATTCTATAATAAAATCACGCATAGCGTGATCATTAGTTGCGCCTTTCTCTCCTATCTCGGACATGGCTTCGCTTACCGACTCCCCAAATCTTACTCTTATTTTTATAGTTTTTTTGTTTGGCCAACGACCAGTCACCAATTGTAAACCTCCGTGAATCTCTTTT
>NZ_JBEBVH010000260.1:0-5426 GCF_040392825.1 Pseudopedobacter sp. | reverse complement strand
GCCTGTTTCAAATAAAAAGCAGTGCTTTCATAGCTTTCAAATCCTACAAACCGAACCTTTACAAAATAATTTCCCGCTTGTAGATTTTCGAGTTTAAAATGTCCGTTTTCCTTAGAGATTACTCCCGAAATTAACGCAGAATCTGGGAGTTTATAAATAGATACACTTGCGAATCCTAAGGCAGATTTATCTTCGCGATCGTATGTTATTCCCTCAACAACAGCATTTTGAGCCAATATAATACTTGCATAAAGAGTAAACAAAAAACTTAAGTAAACTTTCATCATTAATAAAATTTAAACGCTGCAAGTTTAGTAATTAATCAATACTAATAAGTGGTTGAAAGGACTATTTATATGGTAGAATTGAAAACAGATTTTCTAAAATTAACCGGAGTAAATCCAGTATTATTTTTAAAAAATTTTGTAAAATTTGATGAATCATCAAAACCAAGAGAAAATGCTATTTCATTTATATTCTGGTCAGTATGTAGCAAAAGCCGCTTTGCCTCAAGTATAAATCGATCTGTTATATAGCTGCTTGCACTTTTGCCTGTTTGTTTTACACAGTGATAATTTAAATTTTGAGGCGTTACGTTTAAAATTGCTGCGTAATCGGCTACTTTCTTATAAATATTTTTGTCAGTATTTAAAAGGTTTGAGAACTTACTATAAATACTATTCTCTGTATTCAGATTTCCGACTTTTAAATCAGGAATACTGAAACTGTTTTCAAAAATAATTCTCAACCATGAATTAATAATAGACTTACGCTCTAAGCTATCCTTACCTCTTTCCTCATATAATTGTTGCAGGGCAAACTGTAATACTTGAATATCAGTTATATCTAAAGCCAACTCCTTTTTAGCACAATTAAATAGATTCATTAAATAGGGTTCGGTTACCTTATCAAAAAATGACTCCTTTACCATAAAGATATAGCCCTTGGGAATTGCAGTAAATTGCCAACAATGCAATTGATTAGGTTGCAGAACAAACACCTGAGGTGTTTTAATAAAAACCTTTTTATTATCTATCCAATGATAGCCCTCCCCTTCAAACAAATAAATAAATTCAAAGTAACCATCATGTTTATGTGGTTTTGTTTTCTTTATAATCTCCTTGAATTTTGAAATTTTAAATTCCAGGCCTTCATCTAACTTGTTTTTAACAGTAATAGGATAGTTCATTAAGTAAATCACAAAGTAGGTAAAACCTATTCTCAATTATTTTAATAGTTAATGTAACATTAAACTATATACTTAACAGATGCGTAATCGCTCACTTTGATAGGCAAATTATCATATAAACACATCATATTTGTGCTTTTGATTAATTACCTTATAAAATGGGTTCCTCTATCCAACCCGAAGTCAACACATCTGCGATATGCATTGTCTTTACCGGAAGATTATGGGCATCTATATAGCCCTGCAATTGCATTAAACAGGAAACATCTGTAGAAATAATATATTCGGCCCCCACTGCCATAGCATTATTGACTTTTTGTTCGGCCATTGCAGCAGAAATACCTTCAAACTTTACCGCAAAAGTTCCACCGAAGCCGCAGCAGACCTCCTGGTCTTTCATTTCCACCAGTTCCAAACCATGTACTTTCTCTAATAATTTCCGAGGTTCTGTTTTGATTTTACATTCTCTTAATCCACTGCATGAATCATGATATACTGCAACACCTTCCAATTCTGCTCCAAAATAATCTTTATGTAAAACATTTACCAAAAACTCCGTCAGCTCATATATATTGCTTTGTACACTTCTACATTTGTTATGAATAGCAGTATTGAAAAAAAGATCATTATATGCATTTCTCACCATCCCCGTACAGGAAGCAGAAGGCGACACTATGTAATTTTGATCAGAAAAATCATTTAAGAACTTACTTCCCACTTTTTTGGCATCATCCCAATAACCAGCGTTATAAGCTGGCTGACCGCAACAGGTCTGCTCCGGATTATAAATTACATTACAACCTGCCTTTTCTAAAATCTTCACTGTATTTCTTGCCGTTTCTACATAAAGCTGATCTATAAAGCAAGGGATGAACAATTCTACATTCATGTAATCTGGATTCTAAGTTACTGTTTCACTTAAGTTTCCCTAAGATGTCTCAAATTTGATAATTTTTAAGCGATTTCCCTTGTTTTATTACAAGAGAAAATAGGATGCTTAAAGCCAAAACAAAAAATATTGCTAAAAATACTGCCGAGTAGCGCATATTACCCGTAAGTTCTTCTACCAACCCAAAGCTAAACAAACCTGCTACAATAGCAAGCTTCTCGGTAACATCATAAAAGCTGAAAAAAGAAGCGGTATCTGAGGTCTGCTCTGGAATTAATTTAGAAAAAGTAGATCTGGATAAAGATTGGATGCCCCCCATTATTGCTCCTACAATTGCCGCCAAAGCATAAAATTGATACTCGTTAGCTATGAAATAAGCACTAATACAAACGCCAATCCAAATTACTACCACAACAATAAGAACTTTTATATTTCCAAATATCCGCGATAGCTTAGACATCAGAATTGCGCCACCTATAGCAACAAGCTGAATGATAAGGATAGTTGCGATTAACTTTGATGTTCCCAGTTGCAAAATTTTCTCACCAAAACTAGCTGCTACCAGCATAATAGTCTGTACCCCCATTGCACTGAAAAAATAAGCTACCAGATATTTCTTTAAAATCACCATTTTTGATACTTCCGCCCAAACCTTTTTCAAATTATCAAAACCATTAGACAGCTTTACTTTCTCAGCAGCATTAAAGTTAGGACTACTTTTAGGCAATATACGGATTGAAATTTGCGCAAAGGAGATCCACCAAATCCCTACCAGAAGGAAAGATAATCTTGCAGGAAAGCTGGGAGATGTAATCCCAAAAAGCTCTGGTTTCAAAACAAAAGCGAAACATATAATTTGCAAAATAACGCTACCCACATAACCATAGGCAAAACCTTTGGCACTTACAGCATCCTGATTTTCTTTCGATGCTATTTCTGGCAGATAAGAATTGATAAAAACAATCCCTCCGCAATAACCAATTGCAGCCAGAGCAAAAAATATCAGGCTGATTTCTAAAGTATCCAGTGTAAAAAAGAAAAGACCTGCGCAGGCCAAACCTCCTAACCAGGTAAACAATTTTAAAAATATTTTCTTATTTCCATGATAATCTGCCATGGAGGTAAGCAGAGGCGAAATAATAGCAATTATTAAATACGCTACGGCCAAAACATAATTAGACAAAGCGGTATTTACAAAATCGAAACCAAAGAATTTAACCTTATCTCCAAACTGTTCTGTAGTTGTTATAGCAGTATAGTAAGCAGGAAAAATGGTGGAGGTTATGACTAAATTATAAGATGAGTTTGCCCAATCGAACATTGCCCAGGAGCGGACAACTTTTTTATCGTCTTTTAATGACATAAAATATAAAATATTGTAAAGTTTGACTTCAAAAGTAAAAATTCAAAATAAATGTCAATCTTTTTTTACTCTAAAACTTCTCTTCTACTCCTAAACCAAACAATGCAAAGTCATATTTCACGGGATCCTGGGCATCAAATTTTCTTAAATTTTCAGTCAGTTCTAAAGCTGTTTTCCAATCAGTTTGCTTGCGGTCTATCAAGCCCAGCTTCCTTGCTACCCTATCTACATGCACATCGCAGGGGCAAATCAATTGTGAAGGTTTAATTCTGTTCCAGATTCCAAAATCGACACCACAGTTATCTTTTCGTATCATCCAACGCAAAAACATATTGATACGTTTACAAGTCGCATTTTTCATTGGGGAAGAAATATGCTTTACTGTCCGTTGTGGAAAATCTTCCAGCGAAAAAAAATACGACCTAAAGAAGTTTAAATTCCCCTCTACATGAGGCATTGTGAGTAAGTTCGCATAGCAAACATTACTTTTTTCATCTGTATCAGCAATACCACCTAAAAGGTATTCATCTCTGACTACAGATTGCTTAAATGGTAAAAAAGCATCTTCCAAACTATCATAAACTTCATAATGCTGCCTAAAAAACTGAATAAAATACAGTGTATCTGTATAATTAAAAGTGCGATGTTTAAATTTCTCGAACCTCTTCAAATCGGTCTCCTTATGATGTAGAATAAAGTCGTAAGGTACACCGTCCATTAAATCTATCAGTTCCTTAGATTTATTGATAATCGTCACCCGCTGTCCCCACGCTAAGATAGAAGCCCAAAATCCCATAATTTCAATATCCTGCTTTTTACTGAAAAGATGCGGAATACAGATGGGATCGTTCTCTATAAACCCGGGTTGGTTATATGCTATTACTTTTCTGTCTAAAAATTCTTTGAGTTCTTCTTCGCTATTGAAAGTTTTCATTACCCAAAGGTACATTATTCGCCCATACTGGAATTCTCTTAAAAAGATTATATTTGCATTAATTATAAGGGGTGCTGATAAATTTGGCTGAGATTATACCCATTAATGTCTCTTCATGACATTATAAAGCTGATCCAGATAATGCTGGCGTAGTGAAAATGGCTTACAATCGCCCCTGTTTTTTTATTTAATCTTTAAAGGGGTGACGTTAGTAGATATTCAGGAGTGGTTAATCCTATTTTTATCGCAAATCAAAGAAACGGGAGTATTAGAATGGCTTGCAGTAATTTTTGGTGTTTCGGAAGTATTACTCGCAAGAAAAAATAATATTTTGCTTTATCCGGCCGGAATAATTTCCATCTTACTCTCCTCGTACCTGCTTTTTCATGCAAAACTTTATGCCGAAACGCTATTGAATGCTTACTATTTGGTTATGAGTATTTATGGCTGGTATTTCTGGATTCATAAAAAATCTAAACCCGATGTGAGGATAAGCCGGACAACAAAAAAAGAAATGACCATAGCACTTTCCATCGTAGGTATTGGCTTTGTTGTACTTTATCTATTTCTCCTCAATTTCACCGGCTCTGATGTTCCTTTAGAAGATGCTATCGTAGCGTCTACAGCTTGGGCCGGAATGTGGCTTCTTGCCAAACGGAAAATAGAAAACTGGATTTTCTTAAATGTTTCCAATATTATTGCTATTCCATTATTAATACATAAACATTTACCTATGATGGCTATGTTGACACTTTTCTTGTTCATTGTCGCTATTTTTGGTTATTTCGATTGGAAAAAAATCTATAAGCAAGAGCAATTACAAGCAAATCCCTAAAACATGTCAGATTTCTTTAAACCCTCGTGGACAGAAACTATTAGAAAACATGCTGCCGAAGCAGAACAGTTGGGTAAACTACACCCTAAAATTCTGGATTTGATTTACAATGAAAACTGGTTTAACTTGTATGTTCCTAAAGAATATGGCGGGTTAGAAAAACCGCTTCCAGAAATATTACGATTGGAAGAAAATTTAGCAAAAGCAGATGGCAGT
>NZ_JBEBVH010000259.1:0-5485 GCF_040392825.1 Pseudopedobacter sp. | reverse complement strand
TTTTAATGCCTTTCCTTATCTGCCGTGTCCATTATAACCGTGACAGGTCCGTCATTTATTAATGAAATCTTCATGTCCGCTCCGAAAATTCCAGTTTCTATTTTGGTTTGGGTTAAGATGGAAAGCTCGCTAATCATCTTTTCATATAAGGGGATTGCTTTTTCTGGTTTTGCAGCTTTAATGAAACTAGGTCTGTTGCCTTTTTTTGTTTGGGCTAATAATGTGAACTGAGAAACTAATAGAATTTTGCCGTTTATATCCGAAATGGATTTATTCATTAATCCGTTTTCATCTCCGAAGACACGCATATTGGCAATTTTAGCTGCCAGCCATTTTAAATCTTCCTCGGTATCTTCTTCAGAAATGCCTAATAGTATTAAAAAACCGTTTTCAATAGCTCCGGTTATTTTCCCTTCAACTTTGCAGGAAGCTTCAGAAACACGCTGTATAACTGCTCTCATATTTTAAGTTCATTAGTTGAAATAGTATCAAGTATTTAGTATCAAGTATAAAGACAGGATCGTTAGTGTTTGGTTCTTTACCGGAGGGGGGCCAATGAACGATTCTATCCAGTCATTCACCATAGACTATCAATTTAAACTTCAGACATCAGATTTCTGACTTTCTTAGTTCCTCGTTTCATTTCCATGATAGATACTTAAATAGCTATCGTATCTGGATGGTTCTATTTCGCCTTCTTCCAATGCTTTTAAAACGGCACAACCAGGTTCATTAATATGGACACAATTGTTGAATTTACATTCGTGCATACGTTCTCTGAATTCTGGGAAATAATGAGCTAACTGTTTTTTATCTATGTCAAAAATTCCTAGTTCTCTGATTCCGGGTGTGTCAATCAATTTTCCACCAAAGGGTAGGTCGTACATCTCAGCAAAAGTGGTGGTGTGTTTTCCACTATCGCTCCAATCAGAAATCTCGCCTGTTTTAATTGCAATATCAGGAATAATCTTGTTTATTAAGCTTGACTTTCCAACGCCAGAATGACCAGAGAATAATGTAGTTTTGTCTTTAAGAAGATTTTCTACGATATCAATGTTAGTTCCGTCGTTTGCAGAAACCGCATAACATGGATAGCCAATATTTTCATATATAGACATAAAATCATCCAGAATCTCAAGGCCTTCAGCACTAAACAAATCCAATTTATTGAAAATAAGAGCTGCCGGAATATGATAAGCCTCTGCCGTTACTAAAAAACGATCTATAAAGCCTAAAGAAGTTCGGGGAGAAGCCAATGTTACTACCAAAAAAGCCTGATCCATATTGGCTGCAATAATATGTGCCTGTTTGGAAAGGTTAATGGATTTTCTGATGATATAATTTTTACGAGGCTCGATTTTACTGATTACACCTGTCTCCTGGTCGGGCTCCAATTCGAAAGTCACAATATCACCAACAGCCACCGGATTGGTACTTACTATTCCTTTGATTCTTAGTTTCCCTTTGATTCTACATTCATAGCGTTCGCCGTTTTCAGCGATTACGCTATACCAGCTTCCGGTTGATTTTGTGACTAATCCCTGCATTGTGGGTAAAGATACTGAAAAACATAATATCGATAATTTGAAAATCAGAAGCTAGCAATATAGAATTGATCCGTTTATAATAATTCTTTACTATTCTGTATACTTTATATTCAATCCTTCTTCTTTGAATACATGATTACGATACCGACAAACTTAATTATGTCTTCAAAAACTATAAAATTCAAAAATGTTTGCTTTTAGCAAAATGAAATCTTAGATTTGGCGCATAAAATAGAATGTTACTTAACTAAGCAATGAGAAGATTTATTACAGGCACAATCATTACCACCACCATTACGCTTAATGCATAGAGGAAGGTAATCTTTGGCTTGAAATAAACAAAAATATATAGAGCGCCTTCCCTGAAACCGGAGGCGCTTTTTTTATGATTAGTTCTGGTCGCATTAAAAAGAATAATGATAAAATAATAAAGTTTTAAAATTCGGAGGTACATCAGTAGGATCGGTAGAAGCTTTACAGGCATTAACCGGTGTTGTAAAATCTAACCTGGAGCAGGGAGAGCGTATTATTGTCGTGGTTTCTGCAATGGGTGGTCTCACGAATCTTTTGATTAAAACGGCGGAAGATGCAGTAAAAGGAATAGATTTTTCTAAATCGTTAGCGGCTATAGAGGCCAGACATTTTGAAGTAGTTAAGGCGTTAATTCCTATTCAGCAGCAAAATAAGGTGTTCACAACATTGAAGATTTATTTTCAGGAGTTGGAAGATCTTATGCAGGGAGTAACTGCTTTAAAAGAATTAAGTCCCAAGACTAAAGATTCGATACTGAGCTATGGTGAGAGATGTTCTGCATTTATGTTAAGCAGAATTTTACGTCCGGTTTATGAAAAAACTGAATTTTTGGATGCTACCCAGTTGATTAAGACCGACAGTTCTTTTGGAAATGCGCATGTGGATTTCGACCAGACAAACTTGTTAATCCAAAATTACTTTAACAATCATCAGGATGAATTGACTATTGTTACTGGTTTTATCGCCAGCGACAATCAAAATAGGACCACTACTTTGGGGCGTGGAGGCAGCGATTATACTGCTGCAATTATCGGTGCAGCATTAAATGCAGGCCAAATAGAGATCTGGACTGATGTAAATGGTATGATGACTGCAGATCCGAGAAGGGTAAAGAAAGCTTTCTCTTTGGATGAACTTTCTTATACCGAAGCAATGGAGCTTTCTTTCTTCGGAGCTAAAGTAATCTATCCACCAACTATGATTCCGGCTTTCATGAAGAAAATTCCAATTGTTATTAAGAATACTTTCGAGCCTGATTTTATTGGAACAACAATACGTCACGACAACAAACCTTCCAATACGGTTATTAGAGGTATTTCTTCTGTAGATTACGTCAGTATTTTGAATGTTCAAGGTAGCGGAATGGTCGGAAAAGCGGGTTTTAGCGGAAGGTTATTCTCTTTGCTATCACGCGAGCAGGTGAACGTTATTTTAATTACTCAATCTTCATCAGAGCATTCTATTACTTTCGCTGTGGCACCTGAAGATGCGATTTTGGCTAAATCATTAATAGAGCAGGAGTTTGAACTGGAATTGGCTGCAAGCAAGTTAGAGCCTATACGCATAGAAAATGATTTATCTATTCTGGCAATTGTAGGTGAAAACATGAAACAAACTCCGGGGATTTCTGGAAAGCTGTTTTCTTCTTTGGGTAGAAACGGAGTTAACGTGGTTGCTATTGCACAGGGGTCTTCAGAATATAATATTTCGGTAATCATTAATCATGATCATTTATCAAAAGCTTTAAACGCTGTCCATGATGCGTTTTTTGCAGAATTGCAAAAGACTTTACACGTATTTGTGGTAGGTGTTGGAAATATAGGTAAAGAGTTGCTGACCCAAATTAAAAACCATCATGCTTCTTTGGTAAAGGATAACTTAATTAATATCAAAATTATTGGTTTAAGTAATTCCAGAAAGATGTTTGTGAATGCAGATGGAATAGATTTGGAAAACTGGGAGAATATCCTGAATGAAAAAGGTGAACAGGCTAGTTTGGAAGGCTTTGTTAACCAGATGAAATCTTTGGATTTGCCAAACTGTGTTTTTGTAGATAATACGGCAACTCCGGCTCCTTCTCAGTTTTATAAAGAGATATTTGAATCTAATATCTCGGTGGTAACTTGTAATAAGATTGCCAATTCCGGAGAGTACAAACAGTTTGAATTGCTGAAAACAACGGCACAAAAACATGGTGTAGATTTCTTCTACGAAACTAATGTTGGTGCGGGGCTTCCAATTATCAAAACCTTGAATGACTTGATTATTAGTGGCGATAAGATTCTGAAGATAGAAGCTATACTTTCAGGTACTATTTCCTTCATCTTCAATAATTTCAAAGGAGACGTTACTTTCCATGATATTGTAAAACAAGCACAGGAAAAAGGTTATACAGAACCAGATCCTCGTGATGATTTGGGCGGAATTGATTTTATGCGTAAGATGCTGATTCTGGCTAGAAATAGCGGTTTAGCTTTAGAATCGTCGGATGTTGAATTGGGAGCTATTTTACCAGAAAACTGTGCAAAAGCATCGAGTGTAGATGCTTTTTATGAAGAATTGAAAATCTCCAATGATTATTTCGAGAAATTGAAAAATGATGCTGCTGCAGAAGGTAAGGTTTTAAGATATATAGGTAAACTGGAAGACGGTAAAGTCAGTATCAATCTGCAAGCGGTAGGACCAGAACATCCGTTCTATTCATTATCTGGTAGCGATAATATTATTGCGTTTACTACAGAGCGATATTGTGAAACACAAATGGTGGTTAAAGGTCCGGGTGCAGGAGCTGCGGTTACTGCTGCAGGCGTATTTGCTGATTTGGTAAAAGTTGGAGCGGAATAGTCATGAGCAGGAAATCAATTAAAGTTTTTTCACCGGCAACTGTTGCCAATGTAGTGTGCGGATTTGATATACTTGGCTTTGCAGTAAACGAACCGGGCGATGAATTGTATATGGAATTGTGTGACGAACCGGGGGTTGTAATCACATCAATAGAGGGAGATGAAGGAAAACTGCCTTTAGATCCCGATAAAAATACAGTTAGCGCCTGCGTAAAAAGTGTTTTAAGACATTTAGGAAAGGAAGATTTAGGTGTTAGGCTAAAGCTGACTAAAAAAATGCCTTTGGGAAGCGGATTGGGATCAAGTTCGGCAAGTGCAGTGGCGGGTATTTTTGCTATTAACGAATTGTTAGGACGGCCATTAACTAAACATGAGCTACTTCCTTTTGCAATGGAAGGTGAAGCGCTGGCCTGTGGTCATGGACATGCGGATAATGTTGCGCCAGCTTTGTTTGGCGGTTTTACGTTGATAAAAAGTTATGAACCTTTAGAAGTTATCCAATTGCCAGTGCCAGATTTGTACTGTGCGTTGTTGTATCCGCATGTGGATGTTCCTACGCGTGATGCAAGACAGATTATCCGTTCTAAAGTTGCTTTGAAAGATGCGGTCGTACAATGGGGAAATATTGCAGGTCTGATAAGCGCTTTGTATCAGCATGACTATGATTTGTTAGGCAGATCAATGAAAGATGTGATTGTAGAACCGGTTAGATCGATCTTAATTCCTGAGTTTGACAGTATGAAACAACAGGCTTTAACAAATGGCGCTTTGGGTTTTGGTATTTCGGGTTCAGGCCCGACTGTTTTTTCTCTGTATAGGAATAAGGAAGATGCAGAGAAAGTTCTTAATCAATTAAAAGCTTTCTTAAAGGAAAAGGGGATCGAGAGCAATATTTATTTGTCTAAAGTAAATAGCGAAGGACCGATTGTTTTGGAATAGTTAAGAGTAGCAAGTATTTAGTGTCAAGTAGCGAGATTGATATGCATAATTTTAAAGATCTAAAAGTTTGGAAGTTAGGTATAGATATTTCTAAGGTAATATTTGATACCGTTCAGAGCTTTT
>NZ_JBEBVH010000258.1:0-5553 GCF_040392825.1 Pseudopedobacter sp. | reverse complement strand
CTACGCGGGTAGTTCCATGATGTGATTTGATAAAATCGATGATCTCTTCAGGCAAACCTGCTTTCCGAGCCATCTCCATACCTTTAGGAACATGCGCAATAATAATTTGAGCACTTTGCTCAAAAGTCAGTCCATCATGCGGATTATATCCTTTGGTCTGGTTCTCTATAAAGTATTGAGGATTCATGATCTTACCAATATCATGATACAAAGCACCCGCGCGAATTAACAAGGTGTTTCCTCCTATTTTATACATTGCTGCCTCAGCTAAGTTAGCTACCTGCAGAGAGTGCTGAAATGTACCTGGAGCTTTGTATGACATTTCACGCAATAAGCGGGAATTCGTATTGGTTAACTCCATCAACGTTACGTCGGACGTAATTCCAAAAAAACGTTCAAAGGCATAAATCAATGGATAAGCCAATAAAGTAAGGAGCACACTCACAGCAAAAGGAACAAAATCTAACCAGCGAACTTCATCCACAGACCCGTTGCGTATTAATACCATCCCTAAATAAGCAACGAAATAGGTACCCAAAATAAATATAGATGAAAGCAAAAACTGCTCACGTTTTACCAATGTTTTTATACTGTAGATAGCTACCATCCCAGCAGTTAACTGCAAGAACACGAATTCAAAGCTATTAGGAACAAAATAAGCAGCGACCAATACCATTAATAGGTGAATGTTGAGTGCCATCCGTGTATCAAATAGAACTCGGATAATTATTGGTACTATACAGAATGGTATAAAATAAAGACTCGGAAGCCTGATATTAACCGACCAGGATAGTAAAACCAACATGGAGGTTACCACGAACAAAATCAACGTTAACAAACGATTATCATCAAATATATCTTTCCTAAATAAATACAAGAAAGTCATTAGAAGAATAATGATTAGTCCGACAATTAATACCTGCCCTAATACCACAACCGATATATCGCCACCAATACGCGCCTCCTCCTCATACGCCACTCGTAAAGACTCTATCTTTTGATAAGCCTCATTATTGATAGTAGAACCTTCGGAGATAATTAACTCTCCTTTCTGAACCATTCCTCTCGTTGTAGAAATATTTGCTAAAGCATCAGCCTCAAGCTTATTGGTAAGCTGCTCGTTAAAAAGATAATTATTCTGTATATAATCAGGTATAAGCTTTTTCAACCATTCCTTCTCTACAATTTTATTATTTGCATTGATAGCTTCATCAATATACTGCAAGGCCTTCTCTTGTGTAAAAACATCTGCCGTATTTTTCTGAGTAGAAACATTATCCGTGAGTAAAGTAAGGTTGTAATTATCGCCCTCAACTTGAAATTTCTTAGTAGGCGACATTACTCCATCCGAATAAATTTTCTGAAGAATTGCCGTGGCAAACTGATTGTAAACAGGTTCCTGATCCTGATCAAAAGTTGTATTTCGCCATTTGGTCTCCAAATCTGCCTGCATTCTGGCTATCTGATTTTCTGCAATCTGGGATTGAAAATTATAGATTGGATTGATTGACTGTAAAACATCATCGCGATCGTTATTAATCTCCTCCTGTGTTTTTAGAATAGCAAAGTTATAGGGCGACACAAGATCCTCATGCATCCAAACTTTTCCTTTCTCAAACTCAAAGCGAAACCTTGGATGTTTAGGTAAGAAAAATGCAATCACACCAATGCATAAAATCATCAATCCGTATTTGAAAAATTGCGGATACTGACTAAATAAATTGATTCGATATGTTGATGCAGAACGATTCACGGGCGATTGTTTAATTCAAAATTAAGATTTCTAAAGACAATACACCCTATTCATCATTTAATATTTTTTTTAAAAGATGAAATAAGAAATAAGGTCAATGCAGATAATGGGAAGGAAATTATAGCTGGATTTTCCAATTGATGTATAGCATCTATAGGGTTTAAACCATAAAGAGCCCACATAGATGGAGATGTTAAAATAATAGCCAACGATGAAACAATACCCATTACAATCGACCAAGAAATCCCTTTGGCAGTTGTTTTTTTCCAGAATAGAAGAAACAATATCGCTGGTAAATTAGCTGATGCTGCTATGGCAAAAGCCCAACCAACAAGGAAAGAAACGTTCATACCTTTAAAGGAAACCCCTAAAGCTATAGCAAATAAACCAACAACAATAGCGGCAATCTTCCCGGCTTTTACTTTATTTACATCGCTTAAATTTTTATTAAAATAACCATCTAAAAGATCATGAGCAATTGCTCCTGAAGATGCAACAAGCAATCCGGCAACCGTTCCTAAAACAGTTGCAAATGCAATGGCCGAGATAACTGAAAAAAGTACTACTCCAAAAGCTCTTGCCAAAAGCGGAGCTGCCATATTGCTTGATTCAACATCCATAACACCATTCGTTGCTGCACCTAAACCCATAAATAATGTCAGTATATAGAAAGTGCCAATTGCTGCAATTGCAAGAATAGTTGATTTCCGGGCATCCCTTGGAGAATGCACAGTATAATACCGTATCAAAATATGCGGCAAAGCAGCAGTGCCTAAAAACAGAGCCAGCATTAATGAAACAAAATCCATTTTACTCCATAAACTTGCACCTTTACCAATCTTATATTTTAAGCCTGGTAAAAGAAAATCTTTACCCTCAATTTCATTTTGATAAAATAAAGATACATTTCCATTATTATCCAGGAACTTCACATTTGTAAATCGAACAACTGTACTCTCTTTAATAATATTCAAATATTCAAAGGGTCCTACAGGACCTGTTTTATCAACCTCTTTGCCATTAACAATTATCTTACTTAAGTGGCCAACCTGATAAAAATTACCGTTTTCTTTTGGCTCTCCGTTATAAAGCTGAGTTCCATTTTCATCTTCTGTAATCGATAATACTTCTTTTAATACATAGCGATTATCCGATTGTACAAGATCAAACCATCTGGATACACCATCTTTCTCAAGATTCACAAACTCTTTCCCCTGTACCTCAGTTTGGGTTATTACATTCCAATTCTCTACCCTTTCTACCTTACCGTCTTTTATCTCCGGCGAGAGCTCTAAAAATTCATGATAGGCTTGATTTTTATGATCTGGATTTAAGGTAAAACCATTCTTCAGAATATATATGGTTAAAATAGTTGATAGTACTATCAATAGCCCGCCCTTTAAGAACTGAACATAGGTTGTAGATGTCATTCCTGCTGTGGCAACAATAACAATAACGATAATACCTACTAAAAATACACCTACCCAATGAGGTAAGCCCAATAATGGAGTCACCAAATCACCTGCTCCAACCATTTGAGGGATTAGGTAAAAGATGGAAACAATTAACGTACTGATAGATGCAGTCAACGTAACCAGCCTTGATTTAAAGGTTGAGTTTAGAGCATCAGAAAAGGTATACTTTCCTAATTTCTTAAAAGGTTCGGCTACTAAAAAGAGAGCAACCATCCACCCGGCTAAAAAACCAATAGCATATAAAAAGCCATCAAAACCAGAAACGGCAATCATTCCGCAAATTCCTAAAAAGGATGCTGCAGACAAATAATCTCCTGCAAATGCTACCCCATTGATTGACCAATGAATTTGTCCACCTGCGGCATAGTACGATGAGGCAGATTTAGTCTTCCTTCCAAAATAAAACGAAAGGCCTAATACCAAACCTACAAATACAATAAAAAAGAACAATGCAGTATAAGAGATCCCATAAATCATAATTCAACCTCCTTCCCTTCCATTTCCTTTTCCATTTGATCTTCATAGCGCGAGCAGAAAAAATTATAAAGAATCCCCAATAGTACAGCAAAAACGATCAAACCAATACCATAAAGGGTCGCTAAATTCAACCCTCCAAGGGTTTCAATAGCTAATAATTCATAATTAATTACCCCTATAGCCACAAAGCCTCCATAGAGGATGAAGTAAATAAAGAAAAAAATAATTCCTAAGCGCGCTTTTTTCTTTGAAGCATAATCAGGTTTGTGAGAAATAGAAGGTTTGTGAATCATAAAATCGGTTAAAACTGGTTAAAAGAAAGCAGAAGACTGAACGTTTTATAATTAAAACTTCATAAACTCTTCAGATTGCAAAACCAAATTGACAAAAAATTCGATATTTACAAAATTCCGAAGAAATTTAAATACTACAGAAAGCCGAAAACCTCCAATGGCAATATTTTGTTATACATTTGTTATAAATAGCAACTAACGAATTGTAACAAACACCATTACCTCCACAAAAAGCAAAAAATACAATATGTCAATCCAGGAAGTATTTATTGTATCGGCCGTAAGAACTCCCATTGGAAGCTTTGGTGGAAAACTATCTGCTCTATCTGCTACAGAATTAGCTGGTAAGGCAATCACTGAAGCTGTTAAGCGTGCAAACATTAATCCCGGCCAAGTCGAAGAAATTTATTTAGGAAACGTACTATCTGCAAATTTAGGACAAGCTCCCGCCACACAGGCAGCAAAGTTTGCTGGCTTAGCAGATATCCCTGCAACTACCGTAAATAAAGTTTGTGCATCAGGTATGAAAGCCATTATGTTAGCTGCACAAAGCATTTCTTTAGGGCAAAACGACATAGTAGTAGCCGCTGGCACAGAAAGCATGAGTAATGTCCCATATTATTTAGATAAGGCAAGAACAGGCTATCGCTTAGGAAACAGTGAACTAATAGATGGATTAGTAAAAGACGGTCTATGGGATGTCTATAACGACTACCATATGGGTTCCGCAGCCGAACTTTGTGCGAGCGAATGTAATATATCTCGCGAAGATCAGGATGCTTATGCAATTGAGTCTTACAAAAGAGCTCAACGTGCTTCTAAAGATGGAAAGTTTAAAAAAGAGATCGTTCCCATTGAGATTGTTGGGCGTAAAGGAGAGATCACCATTATTGACGAAGACGAAGAAATATACAATGTTAACTTTGAGAAAATTCCTGCATTAAAACCAGTTTTTCAAAAAGAAGGTACAGTAACAGCTGCTAATGCATCAACCTTAAATGATGGCGCAGCAGCCCTGATATTAATGAGTAAGCAAAAATTAGAAGAACTTGGCTTAAAGCCCATTGCGCGAATATTAAGCTATGCAGATGCACAACAAGCTCCGGAATGGTTTACAACAGCACCTTCCAAAGCAATACCAAAAGCATTGAAGCTAGCGAACATTGAAAGCAAGGATGTAGATTATTATGAAATCAACGAAGCTTTCTCGGTAGTTTCTTTAACTAACAACAAATTATTAAATTTGTCGGATGAAAGGGTCAATGTTAATGGGGGTGCAGTTGCGATGGGACATCCCTTAGGCGCTTCAGGTGCAAGAATAGTCGTTACACTATTGAATGTGCTTGAACAGAATAAAGGCCGAATAGGAGTCGCAGGGATCTGTAATGGTGGCGGTGGCGCCAGCTCAATTGTAATTGAGAATCTATAAAATATCAATCCGTACTTATCTTATTAAATGAATAAATTTATTTTTATTTTCTTCTTACTAGGGAATTATGCGCTTGCTCAAACACCCAAACCGATAACTTTAGAGGGTTCTAAAAAGATAACTCTG
>NZ_JBEBVH010000257.1:0-5582 GCF_040392825.1 Pseudopedobacter sp. | reverse complement strand
GACTTCATTACAGGTTTCCATGCAAATTTTGTTAGAACAAACAACAAAATCACAAAGCCGATAGTCTGCCAAAATATTAAGCCAATCGCTGGGGTAACTAATTCCATTATCTTTAAATTAAATCTTTATTATTACTAAATATAAAAAAGACTTGTTGATGGCAATCCCATCAACAAGTGCTTTATTTTTTAGTTACCTAAGAAGGCAACAACTACTGCGAATAATGCAACAGCCTCGATTAGGGCCGCAGCAATAAGCATTGCAGTTTGAATTTTTGAAGCAGCTTCGGGCTGGCGGGCAATGCTTTCCATTGCAGAACCACCAATTTTACCGATACCAATTCCGGCGCCGATTGCGGCTAATCCGGCTCCAATTGCAGCTAATGTTCCAGTCATTTTAATTTAATTTATATATTTAGTTTAACAATAATGTTCAAAAATTAATGATGCTCTTCAATGGCCATTCCAATGAACAGAGCAGAAAGTATCGTAAAGATAAAAGCTTGAATAAATGCTACCAGCAATTCTATTAAGCTTATAAACAGAACGAATAAAATTGATGCAGGAGCAACAGCTACTGACTCAAAGACAAATATTAGCGATATAAGAGCAAGAACTAAAATATGTCCGGCGGTAATATTCGCAAATAAACGAATCATCAAGGCAATAGGCTTTGTAAAAACTCCTATTATCTCAACAGGAATCATTAAAGGATATAACCACCAAGGTACATTAGGTCTAAAAATATGTCCCCAATAAGCTTTATTACCACTAAATAGAGTAATTAATAAAGTAATTGATGCCAATACCATTGTTACTGCAATGTTTCCTGTAACATTAGCTCCTCCTGGAAAGAATGGCACCAAACCAAACATATTATTAAACCAGATAAAGAAAAACACAGTCAATAAATAAGGCATATAACGTTCATACTTATAACCTAAATTAGGTTTAGCAATATCGTCGCGAACAAAAATAATGATTGGCTCAATAAGAGATTGCAAACCCTTAGGAGCTTTGCCTTCACGTTTTTTATAAGAATTTGCAACACTTATGAATATAAAACATAAAGCAGCAATTGAGAGTAGAATGGTAAACACATTTTTAGTGATTGAAAAATCCCAGGGTTTTGCATTTGAAACCACGTGTTCACCTTTTTCATTAGTAGTCATGCTTAAGAAAGAACCATGTTCAGCTTCTTCCGAGGCATAATAGATCTTATTATGGTACCTAACAAAACGTTGACCGTTCTTTTCAACTACTACTACTCCATCATGATCTAATTGAAAATTCTTAGCAGAGAATGTCACCAACCCTTGGTCTGTCAATAAAATAATTGGGAAATAAATACCTTTCCAATTTTCACCCTCGCCAAAAAAATGAAATTCATGAGCATCGGCAATATGATGCAGAATAAAATTGTTGATATCAAGCCCATTTTCTTTCTCTAATTCTTGAAGAGATTCACTTTCAACAGAGCTTGTCGATGCTATGTCATTTTGTGCACTAGAAGTAGAAAAAGTGAAAAGAAGCGCGAAAAACGCAATAATTTTAGCACCCCTTGAATTAAAAATATGGCTGAATTCCATCTATTCCGTGTTTTTTACATTTTATTTTGGTCGCGCAAGTTACGCAACAAACAGATAACTTCAAAGAGAGTAAATAAGAAATATATATAAAAAAAGTTTCCAGCTAAAACCTTTTGATTTTCAGCAGTTTTAAGAAATAACAGCAATATCATCGCTAAGCTAAATATCATCTTTACTGTTAACCCTCCTAACACATTTAAAACAGAATTTTGCCCCCCTTTTTTTATACCCAAATACGAAATAATATAAACGATAATAGTAAGAAAAAAAAGAAAAAAGGCTATGAGTAGAAACTGTTTACTTAAGAAAGAAATAGAAAAGAAATATTCAACACCGTAAGGAAGAATAACTATCAAGCCTGCAAAAGCTGAGAATAGAAGAAGGAATTTTAAAATGCTCATCTATGGTTTTAAAATTATTGCTTTTTAACAGACTTTATAACCGAATATAAGCTTACACAAACTCCCAGCAAACTCAATAGAGCTGTAAAGACGGGCTTTTGATTATCCATATTCTGATCTATCTTGTATCCAATAAATGTAAAAACGCCAATAATAGCAATCATTTGAAACCCTAAGCCTGAGTAATAAGCATATTTGCTTAAGTTATTCTCATCTTCTTTCTGGTTTGAGCTTCTTTTAAAAAATGCCATATATACTCCCCTTAGTCTAATTCCTTCCCTTTTTTACTAACAAGGCAAATATAGAGGTTAATTGGGAACTATAATTTATGAAAGTGCTATTTCCAGATAAGTTTCAAAGAAAAATAAAAGACCGTATCTTTGTCACGAGAATCAGGCGATTAAATTAGGCACGAAAATCGCTATAAGATTAAGAACGAAATAAAACGCTAATATTTAAATGCAGCGACAAACAAAAAAAAATCAATTAACGACCGAAGACATTAATAGATATACCCGTAATTTCTGGAAAATTCTAGTTGGACTTCTAGTATTCGGTTTTCTATTTATACTTTCTGTTAGGTTAGGGCTATTCGGCCCTTTACCTTCTTTCGAAGACCTTGAGAACCCTAAGAACAATTTAGCTAGTGAAGTAATTTCAGCAGATGGAAAGGTACTGGGAACTTATTTTTCGCAAAACAGATCCAATGTTACTTATGAAGAACTATCACCGGATTTAATTAATGCTCTTATCTCAACAGAAGATATCCGGTTCTATTCTCATTCGGGTATTGACTTCAAAAGAACCTTTTCCATTATTCTATACAATTTGGTAGGGAAAAAACAAGGTGCAAGTACAATTACTCAACAGTTAGCTTTAAATCTTTTCTCAGAAGGAAGATCCCGAAATACAGCAAAAAGAATTATCCAGAAATTCCAAGAATGGATTACAGCTGTTCGACTGGAAAGGAACTACACAAAAGAGGAAATCATTACCATGTACTTTAACACCGTTGATTTCGGTGCTTATAATACTTATGGTATAAAATCGGCCGCAAAAACTTATTTCGGTACTACTCCAGCGGAACTTACCGCAGAACAAGCAGCCGTTTTAGTAGGTATGTTAAAAGGTACCTGGCTTTATTCTCCAATAAGCAATCCGAAAAACGCATTTAACAGAAGGAACACAGTTCTTGAAAACATGCGAAGAGCGGGTTTCCTAAACAGAGAACAAGCAGAAGAGATAAAGCAAAAACCTCTAGTCTTATCCTTTAACCCTGTTAGTTACGGAGAAGGTCTAGCCCCTTATTTCCGTGCAACTCTAAAAGAAGAATTAAAAAAGATATTTGCAGACAACTCACGAACAAAAGCAGATGGCACAGCCTATGACCTAGATAGAGACGGACTTAAAATATATACAACCATCGACTCTAGAATGCAGAGATATGCAGAAGAAGCTCAACGCGAATGGCTTCAAAAGCTACAAGATCAGTTCAATAGAGAAAACAAAAACAGAGATCCATTTAAGAATTATCAAATCCTGCTTGATCAGGGCATCAAACAATCAAGCCGTTATAGATGGCTTCAACAAGATGGACTATCCGAGGATGAAATCCAAAAGAACTTTACAGAGCCTACCAAACTATCCGTTTTTAGTTGGAGAGGAGTGATTGATACTGTTATGACTCCGTTAGATTCTATTCGCTATCACAAGTTAATTCTTCGTAACTCAGTAATGTCTATGGAACCTAAAACAGGATTCGTCAGAGCCTGGGTTGGAGGGATTGATTTCGAACACTTTAAATACGATCAGGTTAAAGTAGGAACTCGTCAGGTTGGATCTACTGCCAAACCTTTCACATATGCAGTAGCAATTGACAATGGATATTCCCCTTGCTACCAGGTACCTAATCAGCCGATATCTATCGGAGACTGGACGCCTAGAGGTACATCTATAGGCAGTCCTATTACTTTACGAGCAGCACTTGCAAATTCACAAAACTTTGCAACAGTAGATATAATGCAGCAAGTTGGACCCGTTCCTGTGGCTAATCTCATAAAAAATATGGGAATAACAAGTCCGGACCTAAAACCCCTGCCTTCTATCAGTCTAGGATCTTTTGATGCATCCTTATATGATATGGTAGGTGCCTATTCTGCGTTTGTAAATCATGGTGTATGGACAGAACCAACTTATGTTTTAAGAGTAGAAGATCGGAATGGAGCTGTTATTTACGAGCATAACCCAAAAATATCAGTTGTTTTAAACGAACAAACTGCTTATGTAATGGTGGATATGTTAAAAAGCGTTGTAGATGCCGGAAGTGGTAATCGCTTACGATGGATGTTCAACTTTAAAAACCCAATGGGCGGAAAAACAGGAACAACCAATAACAATTCAGATGCATGGTTTATAGGAATAACGCCTGATCTTGTAACTGGCGTATGGACAGGTGCAGAAAACAGAGCAATTAGTTTTAGTTCTACTGCTATTGGCCAAGGTGCAAATGCAGCCTTACCAGTATATGGATTATATTTACAGAAAGTATATGCAGACAAGACACTTAAATACACACAAGGAGATTTCGAGCTACCAAAAGGTGGTTTACAAGTCACGTTAGACTGCAGCCAATATTATAACCAGTATTATCAAGGTGAACAAGAACAGGAAACAATCGAAGATCGTTTAGGAATCTAATATTATATATCTTTTAATTGAAAAAGGGCAGTAATTTATAATTACTGCCCTTTTTCAATATTATAATAGCTTATTAATTACCATTTCTAAAAACAACTTCTAAGCTTTCAAAAATTGCTCGTTTCGCTTTTTCTAAATCAGTCTTTGTATGTGCATTTGATACAAAACCTACTTCATACCCTGAAGGGCCAAAATATATTCCCCGATTCAATAGCTCGCGGTGCATTACCTTGTATTTCTCCATACTTTGAGGATCAATCTCTGAAGCAGCGCGAATATGTTCTTTATCAGTAAAGGCTATCCAGAAAATCGAGCCTGCCGAAAATATCTTCACTTTATAGTTCTTTGCAGAAACATAACGCTGCAATGCTTCTACAAATGCTAATGCTTTACTATTTAATGATTTATAAACTCCGCTTTTAAGCACGCTCAATTGAGCAATACCGGCAGCCATAGCTATCGGATTACCTGACAAGGTTCCAGCTTGGTAAACATTACCATCCGGAGAAATACGGCTCATAATTTCATTAGAAGCGCCATAAGCACCTACAGGCATGCCTCCGCCTATAATTTTACCATAGGTAATAATATCCGGCTGCACATCGTAGTAAGCAGCAGCGCCCTCAAATCCTAATCTAAAGCCTGTAATAACCTCATCAAAAATTAACAATGCATTATTTTGCTGTGTAATCTCCCGTAAGAAATGAACATATTCTTTTTCCTGTATCAGTAAACCATTATTAGCCGGAATACCTTCAATAATTACAGCTGCTACCTGATCTTTAAATTGAGAAAAAGCTTCCTCAACGGCTTTCCTATCATTCAATGGAATAACAATCGTTTCTTCAGCAAAGCTTTTCGGGACTCCTGCTGAAGAGGTTTCACCAAATGTTACT
>NZ_JBEBVH010000256.1:0-5586 GCF_040392825.1 Pseudopedobacter sp. | reverse complement strand
ACCGCTTCCAGAAATATTACGATTGGAAGAAAATTTAGCAAAAGCAGATGGCAGTCTGGCTTGGACTGTTACTTTGTGCAGCGGTGCTGCCTGGTTCTCCGGATTCTTAGACAAAAATTTGGCAAAGGAAATTTTTGCAAATCCTAAAACTTGTTTTGCCGGCAGCGGAGCCGTTAGCGGCACTGCTATGAAAACGGAAAATGGCTATCAGATTAACGGAGTATGGAAATATGCCAGCGGAGCCCTGCATGCTACTATTTTTACGGCAAACTGTACTATCGTAAACGGAGACAATTCTCCTGTATTAGCCGAAAATGGCGAAGAATTGGTAAAATCTTTCATCCTAAAGAAAGAAGAAGTTGAAATTTTAAGTGAATGGGCCTATTTTGGACTTATAGCAACTGGTAGCCACGCCTTTAAGGTCAATAATTTGCAAATCCCATTCAACAGAGAATTCAAAATTAATGGAGAATTACAAGTAGACATTCCTTTATTAAATTACCCTTTTCTGCAATTAGCAGAGACTACACTGGCAGTAAATTATTCTGGGATGGCCTTACATTTTGCGGAGTTGGTAGATGATTATTTCTATACCAGATCAGGAATTAAAAGATATACTGCAGAACAAATTAAATATTTCGAAAAAGAGGTCTCAGATCTTAAGCTCAATTTTCAACAGGTAAGATCTAATTTCTTCAATAGTGTAGATTTATCATGGAAAGAGTTTTCTGAAACCGGACTGTGCAAGCAGGAAACCTTAAATTCGATAAGTAAAAATAGTCGCATACTTGCTCATACAGCTATAAAAATGGCAGATACATTGTATCCTTATTGTGGTTTGGAAGCCGCAAAAAAAGCCAGTGAGCTAAATAGAGTATGGCGGGATTTGCATACGGCAAGCCAGCATTCTTTGTTGACTTTTGATTTTTAGGATACTAGTTTAGTAATAAACTGCTATTCTTTATTCAATATCAAACACAACCTCCTTAATATTCTTATCAGAAAGGGACTATTATAGTATACAAAACACTATCTTAACATGTACTATTTATAAAATATGAAAAACGAATTAACAGAAAACGATTTAATTCAACTTGCTAAACAGCTAAGCTGTCCTGAAGGTCAAAACGGAATAAAGACCGCCGACATGATGAACGAAGGGAATATAGAAATGACATTATCTTCCATTAAAGCACTTAACATTAAAGATGGAGATACGGTTTTGGAACTAGGACATGGGAACTGCGGTCATTTAAGCAAAATCTTAAATGAAGCAAATCATATTCAGTACACAGGTCTCGAGATATCGGAAACCATGAAGCAACAAGCTTTACTTAAGAACAGTGAATTTATATCTGATAGCACAGTAAGATTTAATATTTATAACGGCGAAGACATACCTTACGAAAGTAACACCTTTAATAAGATTATGACAGTAAACACCATTTATTTCTGGACAAATCCACTGCATTTATTTAACGAAATATACAGAGTACTGAAACCTGACGGTTTGCTCGTTTTGAGTTTTGCCCAAAAGGAATTTATGGAAAAGCTGCCTTTTACCAAATATGGCTTTAATTTATTCGACAATCAAAAACTATCAGAACTTATACAGCAAACCAAATTCAAAAAAGTCGAATTCATTGAAAAGGCCGATGTGGTCAAAAGCAAAACCGGGGAAATAGTTAACAGGCTTTACACTATAGCGAAACTCGGAAAATTTTAAAGAGGACCTGCTTCAACTCCTCTGATGATTAGAAATCGCAGCAGGTCATTTTTACTTATTTTTTTAATGCTTCCTTTACATTTTCGATTTTTCTGTCTGCTTTCTCAGCAGCGTCTTTCATGTCATTCTTAGTTTCCTGAGCGGCCGACTTTGCACTTTCAACGGTACTGTCTACACCTTGTCTGATATCCTGTACGGCATTATTTGTTGCGCGTTTAGTTTTCTCCCAGGCTAACTTTGCCTCTTCCAAAGTTTTTCTAGCCGCTTCTTCGGCTTTTTTATCACCCTTTGCAATAGCATCGTCAAGAGCTTGCTGAGCTTTTTCGATCTTCGCTTTCATTTCAGCTTCAACTCTGTCTACAGATTGGTCCAAGGAGTCTATGGCCTGGTCTAACTGCTCACCTGCAGTCTCTTGTTTTGCATTATTATTGCAAGCTGCGAAAGTTAAAGTGGCAGCAATTGCTGTCAAAAATGTTAATTTTTTCATATTGGTTATTTGTTGATATGAATAACCTAGAAACAGTTTTTATTCATCAATGTTTCATAGTTATCCAAATAACTCCTAAAAAAGCTTTTATTAAAAAAAGCGAATAGCCATAAACTATCCGCTTTAATAATATCTAATTTTGAAAAGCTATTTAAGTGCTTGTTCCAAATCTTCCAAAAGGTCTTCTATATCCTCTATTCCTACACTTAGGCGGAGCAGATTATCTGTAACACCAACTTTTTCACGCTCTTCTTTCGGAATAGAGCCATGCGTCATAGTCGCAGGATGATTAATTAAAGATTCTACCCCTCCTAAAGATTCGGCTAAAGTGAAAACTTTAAAAGAAGAAGCTATCCTGAATGTTTCCTGCAAATTTGCGTCTTTTAATACAATAGAAATCATTCCACCGAAACCACGCATTTGTATTTTAGCGACATCGTGATTTGGATGGTCGGTAAATCCCGGCCAATATATCTTTTCTATTTTAGGATGATTCTTTAAGAAATGAGCTATTTTTTCTCCATTCTCGCAATGAGCTTTCATTCTTAAATGTAGTGTCTTTATACCTCGTATAGCCAGAAATGAATCTTGCGGTCCTGGAGTAGCTCCACATGCATTATAAATAAACCATAGCTTTTTATACAGTTCCTCGTCCTTAACCACAATAGCCCCCATAACAACATCCGAGTGTCCGGCAATATATTTCGTTACAGAATGCATTACTATATCTGCCCCCAAATCCAAAGGGTTTTGCAAAAAAGGTGAGGCAAAAGTATTATCTACCGTCAGTAGCAGATTATGCGCTTTAGCAATTTTAGAAACCGCAGCAATATCAATAATCTGCATTGTCGGGTTTGTTGGAGTTTCTATCCAAATTTGTTTGGTGTTCCCGTTAATATAAGGAACAATATTCTCGGGTTGGGAAAAATCTACAAAGTGAAATTTGATACCATAATTAGCAAATACTTTTGTAAAAATACGATAAGACCCACCATAAAGATCATTTCCGGTGATAACTTCGTCTCCCGGTTTTAATAGCTTCATAATGGCATCTGTAGCCCCCATTCCGCTGGAAAAAGCCAACCCGTAATTGCCGTTTTCTAAAGCCGCCAAACAATCTTCCAATGCCTTACGTGTAGGATTTGTACCTCTTGAATATTCAAATCCCTTGTGATCTCCGGGCGATGCCTGGGCATAAGTAGAAGTTTGATAAATAGGCGTCATCACAGCTCCCGTTGCCGGATCCGGGTGCTGACCTGCGTGAATAGCTTTAGTTCCGAATTTCATATTGCTTCCAGTTATTGTTGTCCGTTATTCGTTATTAGACTTCTTAAATGACATCTGCTAACTTAAAATCTAACATCATTTATATATACCAGGCTCAAATCAACTACTCAACACTCATTTATTGATACTTAATACCTAATACTTAATACTACCTACCTTTAATAAGCTCTGGCAAATAAAACTCTTTGCGTAGATGGCTTTCCTGTTAATATACAAGTACCTTCTTCTTGTTCGTTGTTTAAAGGAATACATCTGATAGTTGCTTTTGTTTCCTCTTTGATTCTTTGCTCAGTTTCCGGAGTTCCATCCCAATGGGCAGAAACAAAACCAGGTTGCTCATCAAGAACACGTTTAAACTCTTCGTAAGAGTCTACTTTTACTGTATTTTCTTCTCTAAATTGAAATGCCTTTTGATAGATGTTATTTTGAATTTCTTCCAGTAATTGTTCTACTACATCTTCAATATGATCTCTGGATATAGTTTCTTTGGTTCTGGTATCTCTTCTAGCTATTTCTATCGTATTATTATCCAAATCTCTGCCGCCCATTGCCAAACGAACCGGAACTCCTTTCATTTCATATTCAGCAAATTTAAAACCAGGTCTTTGCGTATCCCTGTCGTCATATTTAACAGAAATACCCTTAGCTTTTAATTTAGCAATGATATCATCAGCTACTTCTGTTATTCTTGCCAACTCTTCTTCTCCTTTATTAATCGGAACAATAACCACTTGTATTGGAGCTAATTTTGGCGGCAACACCAAACCTGCATCGTCTGAATGTGCCATAATCAAAGCCCCCATTAAACGGGTAGAAACCCCCCAGGAAGTTGCCCATACAAACTCCTGCTTACCTTCTTTACTCGTAAATTTAACATCGAAGGCTTTAGCAAAATTTTGTCCCAAGAAATGAGATTTGCCCGCCTGTAGCGCTTTTCCATCCTGCATTAATGCTTCAATACAATAAGTTTCTAAAGCTCCCGCAAAACGCTCGTTAGCTGTTTTTTTACCTCTAACAACCGGAAGTGCTAACCAATTTTCGGCAAAATCTGCATAAACTTCCAGCATTCTCTCTGTCTCTTCTACAGCTTCTTCTTTTGTAGCATGTGCTGTCTGCCCCTCCTGCCCTAAAAACTCCGCTGTTCTTAAAAACAATCTGGTACGCATTTCCCAACGTACTACATTAGCCCATTGGTTTACCAGAATTGGTAAATCACGATAAGATTGAATCCACCCTTTGTAAGTGTTCCAAATAATAGTCTCTGAAGTAGGTCTGACAATCAGCTCCTCTTCCAGTTTTGCTTCCTCATCTACAATGATATTTCCTGTACCATCATTTTTTAACCTATAGTGGGTAACAACGGCACATTCCGTGGCAAACCCATCCACATGAGACGCTTCTTTAGAAAAAAATGACTTTGGGATGAATAAAGGAAAATAAGCGTTTGAATGTCCCGTTTCTTTAAATTTTTGGTCTAAAACAGATTGCATCTTTTCCCAAATCGAGTAGCCGTAAGGTTTAATGACCATACACCCCCTAACGGCCGAATGTTCTGCTAAATCTGCCTTGGCTACCAACTCGTTATACCATTGCGAATAATCTTCTGATCTGCTTGTTAATCCTTTACTCATAAACTATGTTGGAATATTTTTTGTATTTATTTTTAATGTTTTTAATGCGGTCAAAGTTAAAAAATATTAAGCGTATTAAGTCCTTTAATATTTAAACCTTTTGATTGTATTATCGTCTATATCTTTGTATCGTAATATTTACCAAAAACGTATAAAGTTAAGTATAGATGTTACCTATATTTATGTACTAAATCTGAAGGAGATGAAAACGAATATTATATATATATTATTTGGCGGGTTGGCTTTAACATTAGCCAGTTGTACAACCAGCCAGATGGCTGTACAAAATACAGCAAACGGAGACGATGTATACAGCTCTACCGTTGAGGCTAAAAAAATAACTTACACTCCAAGGCGGGTGGAAGATTATCAATCCAGAAATGAGGAAGGCGATTATTATCAGGAAGATAGCAGTGGTTCAAGAATATATATAGACCGCCGGAATCCTTATAGCT
>NZ_JBEBVH010000255.1:0-5587 GCF_040392825.1 Pseudopedobacter sp. | reverse complement strand
ATTTACTTTCTGCGTCTCTCCCTCATTAGCATAGAAATTGTATCCCAGGCTGCCATCCGTGTTAACAAAAAGCATATTTGTTGTAGGCTTGTATGGCTCTGTATCTAGGTCTGGTGGAGGGACTTCCTTATCATCCTCCTTTTTGACAGCTTCTGCCTCTTTCGATTTTTTACAACCAAAATTGATTAAGAGAATAAATGCTAAAAAAAAGTTTAATGCGATTTTCATGATGAGGTACTTATTATAATTACTATTCGCAAATAAATGATTGTTAGACTTATTCTATTCTCTTATTTTGGCATATTTATACCATTATATTGGCTTTATAATGTGAATTTTTCTCTAAGCCTGATATCTTCTGAAGAACTGCCTATCTGTACTTCAAACTCTCCAGGTTCAACTGTCCATTTCATGTCCTTATCCAGCATTGCCAAATCTTTTTTAGCGAATTTCAGCGTGATATTTTTTGTCTCACCTGCTTTTAAATGTATTCTTTCAAAAGCCCGCAGCTGTGTATCGTATGTAATGATGCTGCTTATCAAATCTCTAAAATAAAGCTGAACTACTTCGTCCCCTGCTCTTTTTCCAATATTCTGCAGTATAAAACTGGCAGAAATACTGTCTTTATCAGCAAAATCTAAACTTAAATTACTGTACTCAAATTTTGTATAACTCAGACCATAGCCAAAAGGATACAAAACACCGTTTACTCTTGACTTTCCAAAGCCATTATCTCCAGCGGATGGCTGATTTGCATGAGATCCCGGTTTAAAAGGGAAATTTAGCTCGATTTGGCCTATTGATTTTGGAAAAGTAACCGAGAGCTTTCCGCCGGGATTATTGTCACCAAAAATTGTTTCTGCCACCACTTTACCAGCAGAGGGCCCCAGAAACCAGGTTTCTAATATGGAGGTTAAATAGTGATTTTCCCAGTTTATTGTTAAAGGTCTGCCATTTACTAAAATCATTATAACGGGTTTCCCTGTTGCATGCAAAGCTTTTAATAAGTTCAATTGCCTGCCTGGGAGATTTAAACTTGTTCTTGACAAACTTTCACCAACTATTTTTTCGTTTTCTCCTACAACAGCTATAATAACATCTGAGTTTTTTGCCTTTTCCACAGCTTCATTTACCATTTGCTGCTCTTTTTCAGAAATACGTTCGTCTATAATTTCTGTTCCCGGCCAGCCGTCATTTACAACCTCACAACCTTTAGCAAAATCAATATTTAATTTCCCGTTATTGTATTGCTTTAACCCTTCTAAAATAGAGATCGATGGATTGTTTGAAGGTCCGTATCTGCTTATTGTATAACCGATTTCTGTTGCCAGTGGCCCTGTAACCAATATTTTTTGGTCTTTATTTTTATCTAATGGAAGAAATTCATTTGCATTTTTCAGTAAAACTATAGACTCCCTATTCATTTGCTCAGCAAATTTTTGATCATCTAAGGTATGTACTTTTTTATCTGAAACTTTCGGATTTTCTGTAAAGGGTTTATCAAAAAGCCCTAATCTGAACTTTACAGATAATACCTCCCGCACCCGTTGGTCTAAAGTTTTCATATCTAAAGAACCATCTGCAACGGAGGCTCTTAAGTTATTGATGTAGTTTTCTGGTTGTCTAAAGTTTGTCCATACGTTCAAACCCGCTTTCAGCGCAATAACCGAAGCTTCCTTAAAATCTTTAGCTACCCTGTGTTTAGAAGCTATAAACTCAACCGCTTCACTATCAGAAACTACGTATCCATTAAATCCATATTGTTTTCTTAACAACTCGGTCAGGAAATAGAAGCTTCCTGTAACCGGAATACCATCCCAATCATTATAGCTACTCATGACCCCAAATGGCTTCGCTTCCTGAATTACTTTTTTAAATGGGTACAGATGAATCTGATGTAATTCTCTGGGTGTAACATGCGGATCGGTTCTGGCATGCCCGTCCCTTCCTCCTTTTGGTACGCTGTATACGGCATAATGTTTTAAAGTAGCAGCAATTCCGTTACTTTGCAATCCGTTCACCATATTTTTCCCCAGCTCTCCTATTAAAAAGGGGTCTTCACCATAACATTCTACTACCCTTCCCCACCTTGGATCTCTTGCCAAATCGAGAATAGGTGCATAGACATTTGTATAGCCTAAGGCCTTAGCTTCACGACCTGCAATTTCTCCAGCCCTCCTCACCAAGTTTTTATTCCAGCTACTACCTATTCCTATTGGGGCACAAAATGGTGTTGCCCGATCGTGGCAAAGGCCATGTATTCCTTCATTGGTAAAATCTACCGGAATTCCCAAACGGGTTTCTTCTATAAACCATTTCTGAAGCGTGTTTATCGCCTCGGCATGTTTACTATATGGAAATGAATACTCGGTTTGCGCTTTTTTATTATTGGGGAGACTATTTAATGCCTCATCCATATTTGCTATACCGTCTTTCCAAATAGCCTGTTTCCAATCTGGCGTCGGCATTTCATCTTTAAGTACCCTGCCGTATCCATATAAAGTCGCCGTTTGGTTTGTTTTCTCAGCAACAGTCATTTGGGATAATAAATCTTCAACTCTGTTTTCTACGGTCTGCAATTGATCTTCAAAGACGTCTTTTACTCCGTTCTTATTAAAATCTATCCAATTTTTATGATAGATGGTTTTGGATTTCTGTGCATAAATAGAACCAGCTGTAAATGTAAATGCAGCAAAAGCGTATTTAAAGATTGAAGATTTATTCATCATGATAATTTAAACTGCCGAGAATTCTCGTTGATACATTAAAGGACTTTTACCAGTTATACCTTTAAAACATTTGTGAAAACTTGCAAAATTGTTGAATCCGCTTTCATAACAAACCTGTTTGATATTCATCTTTTTATCAATTAATAGCCTACAAGCCTGCCCCACTTTTATTTCCATTAAAAATTGAGAGTATGTTTTTTGAGTCCTCGATTTAAAATATCTGCAGAATGAATTAGGACTAACCTTTGCAACATCTGCTATCTCTTCTAAATTTATCTTATTTCTGAAATTTGCATAAGAGTACTCGTAAATATCTTTGATTCTATCTTTATCTATTTCCTCCATATTATAAACAAATCCCAGAGATGATAAAACTTCTATATGCTTGCTCCTGCTAATTTCCAAAAGGGCCTGAATCATATAAATAATTCTTTCTGTACCGTTAGATAGTAACATTAAGTCTAATAATTCTGCAATTTTCCCTTTATCTCCATCAATTATTCTAATTCCTCTTTTTGATTTCTCCAGAATATCTTTAATGGGTTTATTTTCGGGAAGATTCAGAAAAAGGTTTCCCAGAAAATTCTCTGAAAAGTGCGCCACTTTAATATCTGCGTCATAAGGTGACTCATTCAGAAATGATTCTTCGAATTTCCAGTAATGAGGCAGATTCGAACCAATAAGAAGAAGATCTCCCGATTCGAATTTAGCAATACTGTCTCCCACGAATTGTGTTCCGTAACCTTTGTTAAAATGTATAAGTTCAACTTCGGGATGATAATGCCATTTATTATTCATCACTGGTCTTGAATCCTGACGTACACTAAATGACTGTGCAGGTCCCATGGAAACTTTAAGTAATTGCGGTTTCATGTTTAATTCATTTTAAGGTTTAACATTCATTTAACAAACTCAAAAACAACCAAATACATTCCAACCCCGGGTAAATACCCGAACTATCTCAGTTTTTTAATAATTGTAAGCTATAGGTTTCTTTGTATTTTTTTGCCTATAATTGATTAATGTAAAGTACACAAACTTATTTCAGTATTTGTGTATATATATCATTCATATTTATGTACAAAACAAACATACAATGAAAGAAAAAGTAACAGAGAAAACAAAAAGAGACCCATCTGAAATAATTCAGATTTTTAACGATGTAAATATTAAACTTTTATGTTGCCGATATTGGGTTTTAGACGAATGGGAGTGCAATGATTTCTCTGTTCCATTCTGGCGCATTTACCACAATACTATTGCGGGAGCCAAGATTTATTTCGAAAATATAGTTGTAGAACCTCAAAAGGGAAGTATTGTGATCATACCACCGCATACTAAATTCGCAACAAGATTAAAGCAGGACAACAATAGCGAAGAAAGTATTTCCGGAAGAAAAATAAGAAACAACGAAACCCTTGAGACTATTGAAAAGGACAATAAAATAGATCATTTGTTTATTCATTTTTCTTTGGGATTTCCTTTGGATTTCGCAAAAAAAGGAGTTAACGTAACCCCATGTGATGATTATACATATAATCTTATACAGCGAATACAAAAATCATGTAAGGATGATACCATATTCAGTTTTAACGAGTGTATGCAGATTAAGCAGTTAATTAGTGATTCTTTACTTCACTTAAAAAACGATACCTGGAAATATGAGACTATAGATCAACGGGTTTTTACTGCTATGCGCACTATCGAGAAAAATTTCAAATTAAAAATAACTAATGAAGAGCTGGCAGAAAAAGCAAACATGGCTGTAAATTCCTTTTCCAGATTATTTAAAATAAGCACTGGAATTTCAATTCAACAATATGTGATAAAGGTTAAAGTAGAAAACGCGTGTAGTATTATGCACCATACGGATAAGACCATAGATGAGATAGCGTTTGATTGTGGTTTTTTCGACAGGCATCATTTTTCAAAAACCTTTAAAAAGGTGATGAATATAACACCTGTTTATTACAAAAAGCGCCTTACTATGAATTAATGGCTTTCTAAATCTGCCAATGAGAATATTCTATCCATTAAAACCCATTTTTCTCCAGGTTTGGCCCCAGGCATTTCTTTTTGGTACTTCCACATTATTTTTTCCCATTCCTGTACCTTTTCACTTTCCTGGTCTATCACTTCCTTTCTCTCAAAGGAGAATAATTCGCTGGTTTCCATAATCATGAATAAGCGGTTTTTGTAACGATATATCTCCATATTCATCACCCCCGACAACTTGATATTTTCCAATACCTCTGGCCATACCCGCTCATGCCATTCCGTATATTCTTTAATTAATATAGGATCATCTATTAAATCAAGAGCCAAACAATACTTCTTCATTCCGTTACTTTTAGAAAGATCTAGGTTTCAAACTTTCTGCAAGTAACTAATTTGATAGATAAAAAAATTTTGCAAAATCGTCCATTTATTAAGCATAATTGGCATTTTACAAAAAAAGCAGCATGAGCTTAATTATATCATTCTCACGCTGCCCTATAAAGTGATTCTTTTTAAACTCCCGGTTCTTTATCCAAACCTATCGGACCTTTATGCTTTCTTGCCCTGTCAGCAGGAGATGTTGTAAAATCATCTATATCGTCTATAACAGATGTTGGACTATCGTTCCCTGTTTTGCCTTCGGATTTTTCAGGATGACGTTCTCTTTTTTCTAATTCTTTTTCCTTTTGTTCGTTAAGCTTTTCTAAAGTGCTCTTAGCCATAATACCCTCCTCTTTAAGTTGTTAAACATAGATATGGGTAAAAAGAACAAATAATCTGCCAACCTATTCGTTATCTGTATAAATTTCCTTTACTTTTCCGATCACATAGTCGATTTAATATTCGGTATTTTATTTAGA
>NZ_JBEBVH010000254.1:0-5593 GCF_040392825.1 Pseudopedobacter sp. | reverse complement strand
AATTACAGCGCTAACTAAACAGTCTTTTGCAGATATAACAAAGATCAAGAAAGACGCGGAACTTTCTGAATCCGAGAAAAAATCTAAAATTTCTGGAGTTTACAAAAAGAGACAGCAAGAGTATGAGGCTACATTAACACCAGAGCAGCTGAAAAAATATAACGAGTTAAAAGCAGCTGCAAAAAATCAGTAACAGAATATGTATCGTTAAATATGCTGAATTGAAAATACGTCTTTAATAAGCTTTTTTCAATTCAGCTGCTAAACACATTTAAGGAACTTGGATATAATAATCACAAAATTATATTTACCTGGTAAGCTTTAACCAATTTTCTCTGAAATATTATGATTAGAATTTACTTTTAGTATGTGCCTTATTTTTAAATATTAATGTTTCTCTTAGGTCACACGATTTGTTTCTCCTCAGGGAACAGGAGACGGATTAACAGCAGGAAACGCAACAGATTTTTAAATAGCACTTTTTGGACAAATATTCAGAGTCTGTTACAGAGTTACAGACGCAACCTGTAATAGTTAAAATTACTGCAGGAGACTATGTAAGAACTTACGCACAGAGAAATCTTTAACCTAAGTGGCATTGGGAATGCTAAAAATCAGTTAATATTGGAAGGCGAGCCTGGGAATACTGTTTTTTCAGCTCCTACTGGGTATAATTTTGCAGACTAATACTATTGTTAGCATAAATTTCGACCGCAAATTCGCCCCCTCTGTAGAAAGATGTAGAATTTACAGTTACGTATGATACGATATAGAGTGACTGGTTATATTAAATTATTAAAGTGTTTTTTTTTGAATAATTAATTTATATATTTATGGTAACGTTACCGAACGTTATAAATTGTAAATCTTTTTAGTATTTGAAGCTTAAAAATACGTGTACGTAACCGTAGTTTATAGGCTTGTTAAAATCAATTATGAAATATAAACTAGCAGATTTCTTGATTCCGTTTTTATCCGCTTTTTCCGGATTGGTGTTTATTATGCCAATTCCGCTACAGAATAATAAGGAGATTTTGTGTGATAGAATTTGGTGCAGTTTCATCACGTTGAGTAATTCGAAGTTGATTCCGAAAGTAAAAGAATTGGTAAATAAAAATTAATAAAAAGGGAAGTGCAATTTTAGAGATATGAAAAGTAATATCATTAGTGAAAATAGGGTCTTAATGTTAAAAGTGGGTTTAATAGTTCTTGTTTTGCCCATATTTCTTTCCACGATACTATATGGGCAGGAAAAGAAAGAAAATGCGGATTATTCCTCATTAGTAAATGTAGAGCAGGACATTCGATATGCAACCAAGCCTGATTCTGTTAATAATGATATTTCGTCGGACAGGTTACTTGATCTTTATCTCCCAAAGGGCATTCAGCCTACCAAACTACCTGTTTATATCTATATACACGGAGGAGGTTTCTCTGGAGGTGATAAAAATCAGCATAAAGCTTTTTGCTCAAAATTGGCGTCCTATGGAATAGCCGTCATAGCAACTAATTACAGATTATATTTAAAACATAATAAAATTGCCGGTGCTAGTTGCAGAGCAAATATGTCTAAAGGTTTGCCGCCGTCAGGGAAATTCAATGAAGGATTACATAATGCCATAAAAATGGCCGGAGAAGATGCCATATTGGCTTTAAACTGGATAAAAGACAATTCTGGCAAATACAATTTTGATACTAGTGATATCACTATTTCTGGTGGTTCTGCAGGTGCAATAACCGCTTTATTTACGGGGTTATGTGTCAAATATTCAAAAGTAAAAGTTAAAAATATAGTTAATCTATGGGGTGGACTTGAGAATAACAATCAGGTTATAAATTCAAAAATACCGGTGCTTACATTTCACGGTAATAAAGACGACTTAATTTCTGTCGAGTATGCGCATTCACTGCATCGTTTTTTGGAACGAAAAGGGAATAAAGCTTCTAAACTAGTCATTATGGATGGTATTGGACATGGAGGGCCGGCTTATAAAGAGGTTATGAACAATAAAATGGAAACGATTGTAAACTTTATAAAAGAAAATAAATAACATAAAGTAATATCGTAGTAACTATTCAATTTTAGTATAAGATTTATTAATAACAGCTAATCCGATGAATATAATGAGACTGTCCGAAATCAAATTTTCCCTATTATTAATATTTATATTACAAGTAAACATCCTAAATGCCAGAGACTATATAGTTAATTCTGCAAAGGAGATTGATGAATTAAACCTGGTTGGGGGAGATAAAGTACTTTTAAAGAAGGGCGTGTGGAAAAATCAAACTCTGATTTTTAAAGGTAAGGGAACTTTAGATAAACCTATTGTTTTTAAAGCAGAAAAAGAAGGTGAAACCATTGTTAGCGGTAACTCTACTTTGGTTATTGATGGGGAGTTTTTAATAGTGCAGGGCTTAGTTTTCAGAGATGGAGAAGCTTTTAATAAAAATGTAATCGCATTCTCAGAACAGTCAAAGAATTGCAGGTTAACAAATACTTCTATAACTAAATATGACAATTCTGATAAAAAGATGCGAAATAGCTGGATCGTTTTATACGGTGAAAAAAATAGAGTAGACCATTGTTATGTGAAAGGAAAAACAAGTTTAGGCACTACGGTAGGGGTTTACGTTTCCAACAAACCAAACTATCATCGTATAGACCACAATTATTTTGATGGAAGGCCACCTTATGGAGGTAATGGAGGTGAGATTATAAGGGCTGGAGTAGATCAAACCTCTTTATTGGATTCCTACACTACAATAGAAAATAATGTTTTTGATAATTGTGATGGAGAGATAGAGGTTGTCTCCAATAAATCTACACATAATACTATTCGAAATAATTTATTTTTCGAGTGTTCGGGTATGTTGACATTAAGACACGGTAATTATGCAAACGTTTATGGTAATTTATTCATAGGCAATAAAAAGAAAGATTCAGGGGGAGTTAGAATAATAGGGGAAAACCATAAAGTATATAATAACTATTTCCATGGTTTAACTGGCAGAGGATTAAGTGCTGCCATTACCTTTATGAACGCCTGGGAAAATCCACCGTTATGGGGATATTGGCAGGTGAAAAATGCAGAAGTATATAATAATACATTAATAGATTGTGAGGAGCCATTCGTTATAGGTTCAGGAAAAAACGAAAAAACATTTTTGCCTTTACTAAATACAAATGTCTTTAAAAACTATATAAGTGGCACTGCTCTGGTAGTCGTATGGGAAGAAACAGCTGCGAAAACACCTAAAAATGTAAGATTTAACGATAACTTATTGCAAGGAAATACTAAAGAACAAGGTTTTACTACTGTGTATGCAAAAAACCGAATAAATAAATATGGGCTTATCTATCCGGGGGAAGCTAATTCAGAGACAGGTTTTCCTCCTTTAACGAAAGAGCAGATCCAATTGCTGGAAGGTAAAGACATAGGACCTGACTGGCAGAAATTGAACAAGAAATTTAAAATCAAAAACCAAAATTTATAAATATGAAAGAGAAACCAAAAGTTAACACACTAACCGGATCGCGGAAAAATTATGAATAGGTAATCTGAAAAAAGTAAAGTTTATTTAATTTCGGTAACGTTACCGAAAATATTATCAATGTTTTATTAAATATGTTAATTATGTCAGCAAAGTGTTTGTGTACAAAATTAGGTATTCCTTTAGCCGTTTTTGTCCTCTTGCCTTTTTTATCCATAGCGCAAGAGTTAAGACGGATTACAGGAGCTGTGATAGATGAAAATAAAGAGCCGCTTGTAGGAGCAATAATTAAAATTAAAGATACCAGTAGGGGAGCAGTGACTTCCGAGACTGGTAATTTCCAGATTTCTGCCAAGGCTGGAGAAACACTGGAAATTACATACATAGGGTATAAACCGTATAGCGTAAAAATAGGTGCCGCTTCTAATTATAATATTGCTATGAAGGCCGATGAAAGAGCTTTGGAAGAAGTTATAGTTATCGGTTATGGAACAGCGAAAAGAGGAGATTTGACAGGCGCTGTAGCCACTGTTAACATGAAGGACTTACTGGAAGCTCCCGTAGGATCATTTGATCAGGCATTAGCAGGAAGAGTTGCCGGAGTTCAGGTAAGTGCAGATGAAGGCCAGCCGGGGTCTGCTATGAAAATAGTTATTCGGGGGCAAAATTCTATAACCCAAAGTAATGATCCCTTATATGTAGTAGATGGTTTTCCCATGGAAGATTTCGAAGCTTCAGGAATTGCTCCGGAAGATATAGAGTCCATGACTATTCTTAAAGATGCTTCATCTACAGCTATCTACGGTGCCCGTGGTGCTAATGGAGTTATTGTAATTGAAACGAAAAAGGGAATGATTTCCGCTCCAAGGATTACATATAGTGGTTTTATTGGCACACAGAAAGTGTTAAAAACTATGGATGTAATGAGTCCTTACGAATTTGTAAAATATCAGATAGAACGTAATCCAGCCCAGGCTGCAACTTCGTATTTAACAAATGGCAAAACACTGGAGTCATATAAAGATACGCGGGGATATGACTGGCAAGATCGTTTATTCAGGAGAGGTGCTACGAGCAATCACAGTATTTCCGTTAGAGGTGGAAATGCATCAACCAAATATGCTTTTTCTACTTCATTATACAACCAGGATGGGGTTATGATAGCTTCTGCTTTTGACCGGATTCAGGGTAGGCTATCTCTAGATCAGACCTTAAGCAAAAAAGTTAAAGCATCTTTAAATTTAAGTTATAGCAATGGTGTTGTAAATGGCCCTTCTCCATCCGTAGATGCTTCTCAATCGACAAACTATCTTATGTTTAGTGCATGGGGATATCGTCCGATAACAGGTTCTGGACTGAATATAGAAGATGAGCTTTTTGATACGGATGTATATGACCCGGAAGAGGAAGAAGTCACATTTGATAATAGAATTAATCCGGTTATTTCAACAGCGAATGAATTGGTAACCAAAAGAACAAGGTTGTTTTCTCCGAATTTAAATTTAGTGTATGATATTAATAAGAATTTCACATTAAATGTAAGGGGGGGGATGACTATTCGCAACATGGACAATGAGACTTTTTACAATACGTTAACAAGAAGAGGTGCGATAAAAGTTAATAATCCTAATGGTGTAAACGGTTTAGTTAGTAATGCAGAACAGTCAAGTTGGGTAAATGAAAATACGCTGACTGATAGAAAAACGTTTCGCCGAATTCATAAGCTTACTTTACTAGGTGGATTTACGATGCAGGCCTATAATTATAAAAGATATGGTTATTCATCCAAACTTATTCCTAACGAAGGATTGGGCATGAGCGGTTTGGAAGAGGGAACGCTTAACGTAGGTTACTCAGAGCAAAGAGAATCTGCTCTTGCATCATTTCTTTCCAGAGCAGAATATGACTATAAGTCAAAATATTTATTTACTGCGAGTTTCAGGGCCGATGGTTCTTCAAAGTTAGCGCCTGATAACAGATGGAGTTATTTTCCTTCAGGGGCATTTGCATGGAGAATGAGCAAAGAAAACTTTATGAAGAGTCTCAAATTTGTTCATGATGCAAAATTTAGAGTGTCTTATGGTGTCACCGGAAATAA
>NZ_JBEBVH010000253.1:0-5604 GCF_040392825.1 Pseudopedobacter sp. | reverse complement strand
ATTTGGATTAACAGCCCATTCCCAATGTTCCTGATTAGACCAATAGATTGCATTTCGAAACGTAGGAACCAGTTTTCCGTCTTTTGTAGAAACAGCCCCACCTACATGATCAAAATGAAGATGAGTAAGAATAACATCTGTTATATCATTTTCATGAAAACCGCATTGGTGAATAGAAGATAAGAGATTGTCATTTCCGTGGAGATGGTAATAGCCAAAGAATTTTTCGTCTTGTTTATTGCCTAGTCCTGTGTCTATTAATATAAGGCGGTGATCTTCTTCTATTAAAAGACAACGGGCCGCCCAGGAACACATATTGTTCTCATCGGCAGGATTTGTTCTGTTCCATATAGATTTTGGAACTACCCCGAACATTGCGCCCCCGTCGAGCTTAAAATGTTCTGCTTCTATTTTATGTAATTGCATAATTAAGAGAGTAGGAAGTAGTAAATTGGTAATTGATTGTAAATCAATTTTTGTTAATTAAACCGGTAAGCATTTTAAAAATTGAAACGACCACCGGTTCAATATCTATAATATCCTGTTGGTTGATGAAATTTAAGATAATGCAATCGCTATTTGTGTATCTATTTTAACTAATGAGCTTCTGCTTATTTCATGAAATCTCTTTTTCTCAACTGATCTTCGGGAAGCGCCCTCTGCGATATTGGAACTCACTGATACAACAGCTCTTTTTAGTTGAGAGCTTAAACCATATTTTTCATCAACAGGGAACTTTGTAGTTAGTTGGTAAATTACTTTAGAAAGTAGAGTAGCAGATTTGTAAACTTTAAGATTTTATGTGCAAGATTAAGCATGATTAAATCTTAAATTAAGGTTATCTACTTTCTACTTTCTGTTATACTTTATTCTACAAATGAATTACCTCGCCATAAGCATCAGCAGCAGCTTCCATTATAGCTTCGCTCATAGTTGGGTGAGGGTGTACAGATTTAACAATTTCCATACCCGTAGTTTCCAGTTTTCTGGCTACAACTACTTCGGCAATCATTTCTGTAACATTTGCACCAATCATGTGTGCGCCTAAAAATTCTCCGTATTTAGCATCAAAGATAACTTTAACAAAACCATCTTTAGCACCCGAAGCACTAGCTTTACCCGATGCAGAGAATGGGAATTTACCCACTTTTATATCATATCCAGCTTCTTTTGCTTTTTTCTCTGTATAACCAACAGAAGCAATTTCCGGAGAACAATAAGTACATCCGGGAATATTATTGTAATTTAAAGGTTCTGGATGATGACCGGCAATTTTCTCGACACAAATAATGCCTTCTGCAGATGCGACGTGAGCTAAAGCCTGTCCCGGAACGATATCCCCGATAGCATAAACACCAGCAACATTTGTTCTGTAGAATTCATCTACTACAACTTTTCCTTTATCAGTTTTTACACCAACTTCTTCCAGTCCTATATTTTCGATATTTGCAATAACGCCAACAGCAGATAAAACAACCTCTGCTTCTAAAACTTTGTTGCCAGATTCTGTTTTAACGTTTACTTTACACAGGTCGCCAGAAGTATCTACAGATTCTACAGAAGATTTAGTCATTACTTCTATACCTGTTTTTTTGAAGGATCTTACTAATTGCTTAGATACATCTTCATCTTCCACAGGAACAATGTTGTCCATAAATTCGACAACGGTAACTTTCGTTCCCATTGTAGCATAGAAATAAGCGAATTCAACGCCAATAGCTCCGGAACCTACAACCACCATAGATTTAGGAAGTTGAGGAAGAACCATAGCTTCTCTATATCCTATGATTTTTTTGCCGTCTTGTTTTAGATTAGGTAGCTCTCTTGAACGACCCCCGGTAGCTAAAATTGTATGTTTTGCTGTATATTCTTTTGTAGAACCATCAGCAGCTTTTACTTCAATTTTACCGCCTTTTTTTATTTTTGCGTATCCGTTAATAACGTCAATTTTATTTTTCTTCATTAAGAACTGGATACCTTTACTCATGCCATCGGCAACACCGCGACTTCTTTTTACAATAGCATCAAAATCAGCTTCAGCTCCAGCTACTTGTATACCATACTCGGAAGCGTGATTTATATATTCGAATACTTGTGCACTTTTTAACAAAGCCTTTGTAGGTATACATCCCCAGTTTAGACAAATTCCACCAAGAGATTCTTTTTCTACAACAGCAGTTTTTAGACCTAATTGGGATGCTCTGATTGCAGCAACATATCCACCTGGCCCGCTACCTATGACAATAACATCGTAATTCATAATGAGTTTCTTTTGGGGCCGAATTTAGTAAATTATTGAGACATATGCTTAAAAAAAGCACTCAAGATGTCAATGTGAAATTTTCATTTATAAATTCTTTTCGTGTGTAAATTCTTAATGAGGTCGTATTATGGGGATAGCTTTGTTCATAAAGATACTATGTACATAACGGAAAAAAGCTAAAAATAGGGAGAGCTATTAGTCTTTAAGAACTTAAGGTTTTTATTTTACTAATGTTATAAACTCATGTATATATGCAACGATTTTGAAAGGTAAAGTATTTGATACTGTAACCAGAGAGATATTGGTAGATTTAGCAATCTTTAAGGGGATGACTATCGGCGCTGGCTGATATTTATTATATAAATACCGGATAATTTATCCGGTATTTTATTTGTTTTACTTTTTAGCGCTATTTCTGACTTTGACAACCTCAGCAGCGCTGATTGCCGAAGATTTGTTATCAAAATTATTTCTGATAAAAGTTAAAATATCAGCTATTTGTTGGTTACTTAGGTAATTAAAGGCCGGCATAGGGTTTGAGTATTCTTCTCCATCTATTTCAATAGGTTCGTTTAGCCCATTCAAGAGAATGTTTATCAATCTTGTCTTATCACCATTTACATAATCTGTTTTTCTGATGGGCGGGTTTAAATTAGGAACACCATTGCCATCTTCCTGATGACAAACCATACAATGTTGTGTATAAAGGGCTTTACCACTATCGAATGACTTTTTAAAATTTTTAACGGTGGCGGTATTTTGTGTTGGAAGTGGTTTTTTATGTTGTGCCAATACAAGTAAGTTCGTTAATGAAAATATTGTTGTTATCAAAAAGAGATTCAGGATTTTATTTACCATTATAAGTTATTTTAAAGATAGTACCTTTTTTATCGTCCGTTATGTATAAAGATCCGTCTGGTCCCTGGGCCAAACCGCATGGTCTGTACACTGCTTGCGATGCAGATGTAATACTATCTGATCCGGAGAAGCCATTGGCAAATATTTCCCATTCACCAGAAGGTCTGCCATTCTTAAAAGGGACAAAAGCCACATAAAACCCTTCCTGTTTTTCAGGAGTTCTGTTCCACGAACCATGAAAAGCAATAAAAGCTCCGTTTCTGTATTTTTCAGGAAACTGATTGCCTGTATAAAATAAAAGTCCGTTTGGTGCTAAATGAGCAGGAAATGCCACTGTCGGATTAATAAACGATCCGTTAGCTGGTTTTTTACCATCTCCGCCATACTCAGGCGCTAAAATGTTCTTTTTTTGAAATGGATCGTAATAGGCAAAAGGCCATCCCGCATTATCACCTTTTTTTAATTCATATAAACATTCGGCAGGCAGTTCAGCATTCATCTTAGCATCATACAGATCAGGGAACAATGTGTTAAGCTGATCCCGGCCGTGTTGCATTACAAATAAGCTGTTAGTAATATTGTTCCAATCTAAACCCACAACGTTTCTTAATCCGGTAGCATAACGGATGCCTTCTCCATAACTTTGATTAAGTTTGTTCACCTTAAATTGCCAGATTCCTCCGGCAGAATCTAATAAAGGGCAGCCAGGAATACCTAAAGAACCTGTTTTACGATCTTCCTGTTGGCAAGAGTTAGAGTAAGCCCCAATATTTACATATATATTATCTGCATTATCAATAACAATAGACTTTGTTTCATGTTGTCGCCCCATTTTCAGTCCTGTAATTATTTTATCAGGGTTATCAATGTCAGTAACCTCATTTTTTTCGTTTAACGTGTACCTAAAGACCTCTTTGTTAGAAGATGCATACAGAAATCCATTTTTTACATAAAGTCCCGTACCTCCGTAATTGCCAAAACCTTTAATTACTTCATATGTACCGTCCGAATTGCTATCTTTTAGATAAAGGATGCCCTTACCATCTACAACTCTGGCTAATTTTACATAAATACTTCCGTCTGGGTTAATAGTTAAATGTCTTGGTCGTCCCAAATTTTCGGCAATTATAGCAGTTGTAAAACCCTGAGGTAAAGTGATTTTAACCCCATTAGCAACAGGAACTATGTTTCTTATAGTTTTACTTTTAGCAGAGGCAGAGCTTAATAAAAGCATCAATCCAAAGATTAAAAAGTGTTTATTCATATTATTTAAAAGCTATCGTTTTGTACCTGAATGTAAGTATTCTAAAATAATTTAGCACAATTGGTGATGTTGTCAAAAATAGCATTGGGCATAGCCTTTTTGTTTAATTCATTTGGCAAATGATGAAGCGTAATTGGCTTTTGGGTGTTATTTCCGACATTATAGTGTTAGGCTTTATACTTTTCGCTTTATATAAATATGCCAAAAAAATTTAGTAATAAGCCAATAAGCCTAATTGTTCTGACAAATAAAAAATGCTAATTGCAGATTGAATTTCCTGAGTTTCTAGGAGATTGGGATTATTAACTGTTTAATTGACTGTCTGAATATAATTGAGTAAAAATTGCTCATTTCATATTTAGGCAGTTTCTTTTTTAAGAAGGTATATAATAAATTGTTAACCAGAATATGCGAAAACTTTATTTTTTAGCTCTGACTTTTTTTTTAGCTGTAGCCAATGCGGATGCTCAGCAACAATACGATAAAACTTTAAAATTATGGTACAATGCACCATCCAGAAATTGGAATGAGGCTTTGCCTATTGGTAATGGTCGTTTAGGCGCAATGGTTTTTGGTAATTCAAATCAGGAAAAAATTCAGCTGAACGAGGAAACGGTTTGGTCAGGTGGCCCTAATACCAATATTACTTCAGAATCGGGTGCAGCTATTCCAAAGTTGAGGCAGCTTATTTTTGAGGAGAAATTTTTAGAGGCACAGGCTTTGGCTGACGTGGATATGTTTCCTAAGAAAAATAGTGGAATGATTTACCAGCCTGTAGGCGATTTATTGATAAACTTTCCGGGCCATGAGCAGGTTGAAAAATATTACAGAGACCTTAATATAGAAAAGGCAGTAGCATCGGTAAGTTACCGTTTAAACGGCGTTAACTATAAAAGAGAGACTTTTGCTTCTTTTCCCGATGAGGTTATAATTGTTCGTTTAACTGCTGATAAGCCCGGTAAGATAACTTTTAACGCGTCATTGACTTCGCCGCAAAAAAGCTCGCAGAAAATAGAAGATGGTAAATTAATTTTAACCGGGGTAGCTGCAGATCATGAAGGTGAGAAGGGACAAATCAGGTTCGAAACTCAGGTAAAAACCAAAATAAAAGGTGGAAGGGCCGAACTCACTGGTAATTCCTGGAATGTTACCAATGCCAATGAAGCGATTATTTATATCTCTATGGCGACCAATTTTGTCAAATACAATGATATTTCTG
>NZ_JBEBVH010000252.1:0-5625 GCF_040392825.1 Pseudopedobacter sp. | reverse complement strand
TGGGATTCTTCTCCCGTTCAAAACGGGATCAGAATGACGTAAGAAGGCTAATCCTTCGTTCCTATGTTATTTCCCCTCTTAACTTGATGTAAGCACTTTACTTTAGCATCAAGTTAACGCAGAAGCCATTCGTAACTCGTCATGCTGAGTGTAACGAAGCATCCCATTATAAAGACAACATACCCTATATATGGGATTCTTCTCCCGTTCAAAACGGGATCAGAATGACGTAAGAAGGCTAATCCTACGGATATTTCAATTCCATTTCCCTTCCAATAACCTCCATCCTATGTTTCATAATCTGGTTATGATCTCCATACGGACTAATCCAATGCGGCTGATCTACAGTCTTTTCCCAGTTTTCTAATTTAGCCATCAGCTTTTTAACCTTTGCCGGATGTGATTTGGCCAGATTTTTAGTTTCTGAAATATCCTTTTTCAAATTGAACAATAGCACAGGATTAGTATCTCCGCTTCTTATAAGCTTCCATTTTTCGCCACTTCTAACCGCAGCAGCAATACCCCTTCTCCAGAATAAATCTTCATGAGGGGCTTTTTTAACACTGCTATTTACATAAGGAATCAGATTCTTACCATCAGTTACCTGTCCGCTTATCAGTTTACCGTTTCCGGCACCAACAGCAGTTGGCATAATATCCAGTGCAGAAACCATTTTATGATACAACTTCCCGGCAGGAATCTGATCCGGATACTGCATAATATAGGCAACTCTTATTCCGCCCTCCCATTTAGAGCCTTTTAAACCTCTAAGCTTTCCATTGTCTGCATAGTTTCCGGTAGCGGCACCATTATCATTAATAAAAATAATTAGTGTATTGTCATAAATTTTTTCAGCATTCAATACTTTAACCAAAGCTCCAACACCATCATCCAAAGAAGTCATCATGGCAGCATAAGCTTTTCTTCCCGGATCTGTAATATTTGGAAACCTATCCATCAATTCCTTTTTAGCATTCATAGGCACATGCACCGCATTATACGCCAGATACATAAAAAACGGCTTATCTTTATTTTCTTTCACAAAAGAAATAGCCTTGTCTGTAAACATATCCGTTAGATAGGTAATGGTATTTTCCGGAACAATTTTATTATTGTCATACAGAGCCAGCTCGTTAGAAGGAGCCTTCCCACCTTTATAGCCGAAAAAATTTCTATGTCCACCAATAAATCCGTAAAACTCATCGAAACCTCTCTTCAACGGAAAATATTGTGCTAAATCTCCCTGATGCCATTTGCCAATAGCAATGGTACGATAGCCATTATGCTGCATTTGGTCTCCAATAGTCTTTATTTTCGGGTCCATTCCCACATCATTTTGTGTGTAGGGCTTAACAGGAAGCTCAGAAATGTTATGCTCAAAACCGAAACGCTGCTGGTACATTCCGGTTAATATACCTGCTCTGGAAGGGGCGCAAACTGAAGCCGAAACATAAGCATCTGTAAACAAAGTTCCGTTCTTTGCCAGTGCATCTATGTTGGGCGTTGGAATTTCTTTTCCGCCATAACAGCCAAAATCAGCATAGCCAGCATCGTCACTTACAATGACAATAACATTTGGCTGTTTAGCTTTTTGCTGAGCGTGAGCCTGAGAAAGCCCGCTTGTACAAAATAATAAAGCAATTAAAATCAGTTTCTTCATTTCTGTATTATTTTATGGAATTATTAAAATAAATATCTTCTTTCTGTTCTTCTGTATCTCTTTATTGGTTCTTTAACCCGTAGCTAATCTGCGTTATTTCGATGATCTCCCTATAATGAATTAGCATTCAAGTTAACGCAGATGCCTCGCATATTTCGTCATGCTGAGTGTAGCGAAGCCTGCCTCGCCGGTCAGGCAGGCATCCCATTATAAAAGCAACGCACTTTGCTTGTGGGATTCTTCTCCCGTTCAAAACGGAATCAGAATGACGAAGAGTCTAATCCTCTACATTTATGTTATTTTCCTTCTAACTTGACGCATACGCGAAACAAATACACATTTACGTAATTAACTCAGAAACCGCTCATATTTCGTCTTGCTGAATGTAATGAAGTATCTCATCATAAAAAGCAATGCGCTCTGCTTGTGGGATTCTTCCATCAGTTACCATTTACATTTTGCTTTTCTGTCATGCTGAACTCGCTTCAGCATCTCATCATGCCATTTTCTGTCCGTAGAGTTAAGCGTAGCGTCTCTACGGATTTATCCAATAAAATGAAGTTTCTAAACTTCATTATTTCATAAAAATTCCTGTTACGGCAAATATGCCGGCAGCAAAAACTTATACCTGATACGTTGGAACAGAAATAAATTTCTGTTTTTTAACAGGGAGTCTGAAGACTCTTTTTTATTTTATAATTCGTAGAGCCGTTTCACTAAACTCTACGAACAGGTAAAGTTTCTTTCTCTCCAAAGGCCAGATGAGGGCAACATACCCCTACTTCCCTAAACGCACAGCCGATGTCTCCACATCATTTCTTATCAAACTCATATTTGTTGTCAAACCGTACTTACAATGTACCGTCAGTAAAGTATTTCCGTCCTTAGTTTCCTCTAATTGATATTGGTTGTTAGCCGTATCAGCCTTTTTCCAGCTTCCCTTTATAGTCATCTTAACCACTGTTGGCTTAGACGGTGTTTTAAACCAGTATCTCGAATAAATACTAACCTCTTTCCTGGTTCCATCAGCGTTCCTTGGGGTGTCGTCATCACCTTCGTAAAAAGCCAGATCAGGATCTACCACAGCTAAATCCAATTGATTTTGCTGGTCTTTGTACATCACCAAACATGGCCTACTATTATTTAAAACGTATTTATCCGCAAGATTTACATTTGATTTAAAAATAGACAAGCCTGTTATATGCTGCGGATGATATTTTACACTATGCATTAGACTGTCCTTTTGCAGAACCGTATAAATTGCCTTTTTGCTTTTCATCTGCGCTGCAAAATCTGCCAGCTTTTTGTTATCGGTATCTATAAGCATAGCATATTCATAGCCCTCATGCTTAGGCGCATTGCCATGATTGATATACAAACCTGCAAAATTGCCATTGGTTTCCTTTAAATCTTTCTGATCTCTGGAAGTCTGGTTTTGCTTATATACAACTGTTTGTTGGCTTTCCGGAATGTAATAACCTATTTTTCTGTTATCCAAAACGGTATTTATAGCTTTCCCGCTTGTGTAAGGGAAGCTGCTTATTTTGGTACCGTTTACATAAATGGCATCGCTTTTATCATTCAAATAATTCTGGAAGAGCGTGGTTTCGGTCGGATATTCCATCGTGTGGTTAGAAATATCCGAACCTAGCGCCACTACCAAACTATCAAAAGTGAACCACGATTTCGTCGCCCTAAAACTTCCCGTTTTATACTTGTCGTGGCCTTTCAATTTCATTGCAAAAACTCCCTGCTTATCTAAATGCACTCCTCCTGCGAAAAGTTCATCTGTAAGCAGCATCTCTTCTACCCCGCTATAGTCGTCTACATTTTTTATATCTGCCCTTAAAATGTCTAACGGAACATGCAAAGTTGTAGTACCGGGAATCCGGTTCCAGTCCCATCCTTTATCTCTAAAGTTAGAAGCTATTGTTTTCTGACTTTCCGGATAAAGCACTTCTAGCTGCCCGTAGCTGGAATAACGGCCAAATACATTGGCATTTGGATACGACTCATGGCTAACTATATACCGGTTATGTCCTTTGATGGTAAGCAGCCAATCGTTTCTTCTATGGATATCCAGTAATCCAAAATTAAGCGTATGGTGCATTGCCGGATAAACTGCCGGAGATATTCCCATATCTTTAAACCGTTTGGCATACGGACTTTTTTCGTTCTTATTAATCAGCAGATATACAGCTGCCATTTGTTTATCTATCTTTTCTTTTCCATCCGGAGAACCAGAAAGTGCCATATAGGCATAAGGCATATCCGGAATGCGCCAATTTCCTGTTGGATGCCTTCCAGAAACACTGATGGGCCAGCGTGTGGGATTGGTATAGTAATGCATCATCAGCATATTGTCTTTAAATGACTGATGGGCATCATCATCTATTTGAAACTGTGTTTGACTTAACACATAAATAATGGGTGCTAAACCGCTATAACCACCAGTACCATAAGCCGGATACAGTGTACCATGATGAAAAACAGCGCCGTCTGGCTTAAATGCTCCTGTTATTTCCAAATTTGGCTTTACATTATGAGACATCCATTTAGAAAAATGCTGCAGGTAACGGAGCTTCTCTGGCCCGTCGTCTAAAACCAATGCGGAGCTCAGCATACTTCCCAATAATGTATTAAAGACATCGATATTGGAAACCGGCAACTGCTCTGGCTTTTCTAAAGTTCTGCCCAAACCGCTAAACCAATACATGGTTTTGAATGTACGGTCCAGTCTGCCGTTTTGTTTGATTATATCTTTCATAATCAAACAAGAGCTATAGTAATCTGCCAGATTATAACCCAAATGGTGCAGGGCGCCCATGCCGCTTCCGTAACTCCACCCCTGGTCTTCCATGTGGTCCAGTAAATCCAGATAGATTATTGCTGCCTCCTGCTTTATGTTTTTGTTGACCGACTGGTTATGCAAACGCGCTACCGAAAGCATCAGCTGTGCATATCTCTTAATATTTGATTTTTCGTTTGCTGCTTTGGCTTTTGCCAGTAAACCATCTCCGGTTAGTTCAATATCATTAACGGAATAAATCATCTTGCCGGTAATGTTTCCTTTATTTCTTTGGATATTCCAAAAGGCAAAATCCTTTTTTAAAGAATCTAACAGACGGGATTCATCTGCTATCTTTTTAGCGGTAATCAGTTTTAAATATCTGTTTGTTATCTGGCCGAACTGCTTCTGGTCTTTTGCAGCAACTTCTTTTGGCAAAGGAAGGTAACCGGGATTAGCATTGAACTTATATAAAGAATTCCAATGCGCGTTTGCCGCTTTGTCTCCTTCCAGATTTACAAAAGGAACCTGCAGGTCGCGCATAGGCGAACGCGGATTGATATTTACGTAATAAATAACCTGATCGAGATATAAAGTTCCTTTTTTTGCTGATTGCGGAGCTTTAATTTCCATCCTGTCAATTCCTTCATCAGCCAGTTTGACCATGTCTCTGTGGTACATCACCCAGGCTGTCCTCCATCCGGTATAGTTTAAATTGAAATCGAATTTATAGATTTCTTTTTCACCTTTGTAGAAAACAAACTGCAATTGGTCTTCAATATTCTTTTCATTGTATAACCAGAAAACGAATGTGCTTCTAGGATCGTTCTGTACAGATTCGAATGCCTTATCTTTTATATTGACTGCACTGCCGTTCTTATTCCAATCCCATTTAACAGACTGCTTTCCCATTTTGAAATGCAGACCGCTCATGCTCAATTTCCCGTCAATAACTTTCCAGTTCTGCGGAACATTTTGTTCGCAGATATCGGATTGCAATTGTGCAAAAGCCTGAGAGCTGATTAAAATAAAAACTAAAACCTTAAATAACTTCATATACTCTCTGTAAATCTATCTGCTAATCTGCTGTTCTTTAATATGCTTTAATAGCTCTTCCATCTGTTTCAATACTTTTGGATAATCCTGATAACTATTGTGCTCTTCTTTTGGATCTGCT
>NZ_JBEBVH010000251.1:0-5649 GCF_040392825.1 Pseudopedobacter sp. | reverse complement strand
GCATCAATCTACGTTAACGTAAAAAATACTCATAATTCAGTCTTGTTAAGTGTGTAGCTAACCATTGGACGATTCAAAACTAATTTTCCAGTTTATTCCAAACTTATCTGCAACTATCCCATAATATGATCCCCAGAATGTTTCATTAATAGGTAATATTATTTTTCCATCAATAGAAAGACTTTGAAACAATCTTTCGGCTTCTTCTTGTAAATCCGTATTAATCGATAAGGAGAAATTACTGGTTGAAACGCTACCTTTAAATATTTCTGAATTGTCGGAACCCATTAATGTTGTTTCACTACTAATAGGAAGAGATACATGCATAATCTTATCGTCTCCATCCGAAAATATTCCGCGTTGTGCTTGCGGAACATCTCTATAACGTCCGATATATTTAAACTCGGACCTGAAGACCGATTTATAGAAGTTGAAGGCTTCCTCACAATTACCATTGAAATACAAATATGGATTTACTATGGTCATAAAACTATTTTTAGGTTTATTTAATTTTTAAAATTAAGATATAATACGTGTAAATAAAAAATCCGTTCCCTAATTTTAAGAAACGGATTTAAGATACCATAAAGCCACTAGCTTATATTAACCAGCTACTCAAAACCCCACTTCAAGACCTACTTATACAAAGCAGCCTTTTGCTCCTTAATGGTGTCGTTGGTAATATATTCGTCGTAAGACATCAATTTATCTAACAGACCGTTTGGAGTAATCTCGATGATACGGGTAGCAACAGTTTCCGTTAACTCGTGGTCACGGGAAGTGAATAATAATACACCTTTGAAATCTTTTAAACCATTGTTTAGCGCAGTAATAGATTCCAGATCAAGGTGATTGGTCGGCTCGTCCAACATAATCAGGTTAGGACTTTCCAGCATAATTTTAGAAAACATACAACGCATTTTCTCACCTCCGGAAAGTACCGAACATTTTTTCAGAACCTCTTCGCCAGAAAACAACATCCTGCCTAAAAAACCACGGATAAAAGTATCATCCTTATCAGTTTTAGAATACGGACGTAACCAGTCTACTAAATTATCCTGTACACCGTTAAAATATTCGTAATTATCGTTAGGGATATATCCTGGAACAATAGTCACGCCCCATTTAAACTCGCCAGTAAAATCGGTGTCTTTACCAGACAGAATCTCGTAAAGTGCAGTCGTGGCTAAAGAGTTATTAGAAAGGAAAGTTACTTTATCACCTTTGTTAATACTAAAAGTAAGATTCTTAAATAAAACTTCACCATTTAAAGTCTTCGACAGGTTTTCTACGTGTAAGACCTGGTCACCAACCTCTCTAACCATTTGGTTAAACATAATACCCGGATATTTACGGCTGGAAGCTTTAATCTCTTCAACATTAATCTTATCTAAAGCTTTCTTACGGCTGGTTGCCTGTTTAGATTTGGAAGCATTGGCAGAGAAACGACGAATAAATTCTTGTAACTCCTTAATTTTATCCTCCATCTTCTTATTCTGATCTGCTCTTTGTTTCAATGCCAATTGAGAAGACTCATACCAGAAAGTATAGTTACCGGTAAAGATATTCATCTTACCAAAATCGATATCTACAATGTGCGTACAAACAGCATCCAGAAAGTGACGGTCGTGGGAAACTACCAACACAATGTTTTGATAATCTGCAAGGAAATTTTCCAGCCATGCGATCGTATCAATGTCCAGATCATTGGTAGGCTCATCCAGAATAAGAATATCCGGATTACCGAATAAAGCCTGAGCTAATAAAACCCTTACTTTCTCATTACCATCCAATTCCTCCATCAACTTGTAATGCTTATCTTCTTTAATGCCCAGGTTACTCAATAACGTAGCCGCATCATTTTCAGCATTCCAACCATCCATCTCAGCAAAAAGATTTTCCAGTTCGCCAGCTCTTATGCCATCCTCCTCAGAGAAATCCTCTTTCATATAGATAGCATCTTTCTCTTTCATAATAGCATAAAGCTCCTGGTGGCCTTGCAATACGGTATCGATTACCGTAAATTCGTCAAAAGCCGCGTGGTTCTGATTTAAAACCGCTTTACGTTCTCCCGGTGTATAGCTCACGCTACCAGTAGTAGGGTCAACATCGCCAGTTAATATCTTAAGAAAAGTAGATTTACCAGCACCATTTGCACCAATGATACCGTAACAATTACCTTGCGTAAATTTTAAATTGACATCCTCAAATAAAGTACGTTTACCAAAACGTAGGGATAAATTAGATACTGTAATCATGGCGCAAAGGTACGGTTTATCTTTCTAAAATTAATGTGCTGCAAAGCCCAAAAGCTAATTATTATCAACAGAATGAACGTTTTCTGAAAGCTCTTCTTTCTTACCTAAATTCATTAGTACCGGAGTAAAAAAAGAGAGTACTCCAACCAAAACAATAAGTAAACCCAGAATAATAAATGTAAGATTTACGCCAATTGTATCAGCAACAAATCCGGTACTAAGCAAACCAATTACAGAGGGAATAATGGCAAAACTGAAATACATAGAAAATACTCTGCCCATCATATCTGGTCGTATTTGCTCTTGCAGGACAGTCATAAAACTTGCCTGATATATAGCTGCGGCAAGGCCACCAATAGTTGTTAAACCTACAAAAATGATAAAAGCACTTGCAGATATCCAGCCAGAAAGAGCCAGTGTGGCCCCCAATATAATGTGCATGCAATTGATAAGAATTACTTTGGAAGTCGAAGGCTTCCATATTCCTAAAATTCCGCCCCCAATAAGCATTCCTACTCCCCAAACCATTTCAATGATACTCATTTCAAATTTGCCACCTCCAAAATGATTTAAAGTAAGTAAGGGGAACATGACAGCAACCGGCATAATACAAAATGTAGCAATAATAGAATAAAGGAAAAGCCAGGAAAGACCTTTATTCCTTAAAACTTCATGAAATCCAAGACGTATATCCTGCCAGACCTGGTTGAAGCTCGCTTTGCTTTTTTCGGATATCTGCGGATTAGGGATTACAACAAATAACAAGGCTACAATTGCTACGATAGCACCAATAATATCTAATAGTAATACATTACCAATAGAAAACCAGCTGATGGCTAAAGCTCCTAAAGCCGGACCTGCAATATTTGATGCAGATTGTATAGTCTGGTTAATTCCGGCTATACGTAATAGTTCCGACTCAGGGGCCAGCATTGGAATGGCCGCCTGCATAGCAGGCATGTGAAATGCAGATCCTACAGATCGTAAAGCAAGCATAACATAGATTAATATCAGGCTTTCGTAACCCAAATAAAAGCTAATAGACATACATAAAGTACATATTGCCACGAAAGCATCGGCAAAAATCATAGTTTTTTTTCTGTCCCAACGATCTATAAAAACACCCGCGACAGGTCCAATAATGGCCTGAGGTAGTAAACTAGCCATTGCCGAATAGGCCAGAACTTCAGCAGAACCCGTCTTTAGACTTAACCAGATTATGACTGCAAAATTAACAGCAGAAGTACTGATTAATGAGATAAACTGGCCAACCCATATAATGGCGAATTTCTTTTTCCAAGAATCTTTCATAAAAATAAATAATACAAAGCCAAAGGCATTTGCGATAATAAAAAATAATAAATGGTAATTAGACTAAAAAGTCTTAAAGAAGATGCAAGTACAATGAATTAAGCACTTGCTTTAGGCAACATACCTGTCACGATAAGTGAAGATGCCATGTTTTTGATATGCTATCCACATAATTGACGTATTTTGGTGCCACAAAACTACAAAATTTTCTGGAATATCAAATTCAACAGAAAATCTACAAAATAGGCGTCATTCTTTTATATAAAATATAATCGCTGATTGGGGGAGGTACACCTACTTTCTTAAAATCTGTTGCAATTTGCCCTCTGTGATAGGTAGAATGGTTAAAAGCATGTAAAAGGATATCTTCTATGCTATTATAAAAACAGTCGCCTGTAGAAGTATGATACATTACAACTTCTTCCAAATCTTTATTGTTAATGATAAGTAAAGAATTTTGAAAGTTTTCCTGATTAATCACTTTTAAAGAACCATTTGCGTTAACCTGAAATCTGTCGAAAGGAATCTGGTTCAACACTCTGGCATTCCAGATCTGATGCGCGTTTAATGTGTGGTCTATTAGCATACTAATCCGTTCGGTTACCAGGTTTAAATTATCTAAAGATAGGTTGATGCATACCTCATTCATTTGAAAATTATATTCAAATAATTCGCCAAGCTTAGTTTTAAATTTAGGTAGCTGATCCATTCTGATTTCAATGAGTTCTTCTAATTTAATGAAATAGCAATAATATTTTGTTAAATCGCTATAAATTTATTTTTACATTTTGATTTGTACACTGTTCTAATTTACATTAGAGAACTTTTCATAAAGCGAAATCGTTTCGGCGGTTTGCCATCCGTCTTTGGTATAGAAAGATCGTGTGCATACTACTTTAATAAAAGTAGTGCTTTCTACAGTAACTCTCAGGTAATGGCCACCTATACGCAGGTCTGACAGAAAAATCCCAGGGGACGGCGATAATTTCAAACTTAGTTTTTTTAGTTCTCGATGATCTCATATTTATCATCAATATACCTGATACTTGCCCGGATGATATTTGCCAGCGAATCAATATTAATGTCAGCTAATTTTTTAATATAAATACAGGCTTTCGCCATTTTAAATTTTCCTAAAGTATCTAATAACTGTCTATCCGCTTCATTGCATGTGAAGATATATAACGAAATGGCCGCTTTTCTGGGAGAGAACCCAACAATGGCCGCTTCGCCTTCATGCCCACTGGCGTATTTGTAATGATATTTTCCAAAACCAATAATAGAAGGTCCCCACATTTTTGCACCGTAACCAGATACCTCCTGCATAACCTCCAGTAATCGAAAACTGTCTTCCCGTTTTTGCTTATCCTCCACCGAATTGATGAAGTCGATTACACTTGCTGCATGTTCCTGGGTTTTATTCTTCGCCATGAGTAACAATATTTGTTGCTATGTATGAATGTAGCCATTTTTCTTTAAAATAGTATTACCTTTGCCTTGCATTTGGTTTCTGTATAATATCATTTGATACAGAATTAAAAGGGAATCCGGTGTAATTCCGGAACTGTCCCGCAGCTGTAAGCTTCAATACCAGGGCCTAGTCTAATACCACTGTTCCAGAAAGTTGGGATGGGAAGGTAAGGCCAGGGGAAGTAAGTCAGAAGACCTGCCATTGCTTAATTAAGATTCATAGCTTTCGGGGATTGAAGCTGGAATGGCATACTTTTCTACGTTTTCCGTTAGGATTGCAGTATTCCCTCCGTCTGCTATGTTGCTTGCAGCATATGGGTTTATATTTAAAAAAATTGTCGTTTAAAAAGACCTTTACCATAAAGGTGATGTTTTGTCTTTGCTTTACAGTAGTAAAGGGACAAACCCAGTCTGTCTGTCCAAAAGTAGATACCATCAAGACCTTACGTTTAAGAGAAGTCTTTGTAAAAGATATCAAAAGTTTTAGCCAATCCCTTTCACCTGTTCCCGTACAGATTCTCGCGGCAGGCGATTTACAAAAAATGAATAGTCTTTCCGTTGCAGACGCTGTCAGATATCTTTCCGGAGTACAATTGAAAGATTATGGAGG
>NZ_JBEBVH010000250.1:0-5670 GCF_040392825.1 Pseudopedobacter sp. | reverse complement strand
CCTGATTTATCGGGTAAATCGTTTGCAGTTTATACCGATAAAAGCGGGCTACAATTAATACTCTATGTAAACATGTCGGTTTCATATTAATATCTTACATGTTATCTTAATCATAGCCTGGATTTTGAGGGAATGGTGCATCTCTATTTGCATCTCTGATTCCTTGCGGAATAGGCCATAAAGCATATTCTTCTTTTACTTTATCTGCAATAGCAGGATTGTGTAATTTTACCCGATCTACATATTTTTTTGTACGTACCAATGTAAAACGACGGCTTTCCTCGCCAACCAATTCTCTTATGCGTTCGTCAAGTAAATAGTCCATATCCATTTCTGCAGCACTTACTAATGTTGCTCCAGCTCTATCACGCACTTCGTTTACCGCATCAGCAGCTTTCTGCGGATCGTTCTGACCTAAATAGGCTTCTGCTAAAAGCAAATAAGTTTCGGCCAAACGGAACTTCATACGGTCTTTATAGCTTCCTGTTAAACTCAGGTTTTCTACACGTCCATAAAAGAACTTGGTAATGGCAGGAAACAAAGTTTTTGTTGTAAACCAGGTCTGTTCGGTAATCGGCGCTCTTTTGCCAAATAGTGAAGCGTCTCCCGAATTATTATAATACCAGTCTCGTTTAATATTATAATTTGAGTTTCGAATATCACCAGCATCAAAAATTCCTAGAACATTTCCATCTGCATTTGTACGGGCAGTTCCTACCCACCATTTCATCGGCACCAATTGTGCAATACCTCTACCTCCCAGGGTATCTGCAAGTACAAAGCCGTTGATAGATGAATAGTTAGGTATCCAGGCCCTGCGAGTCCAGTCATCAGAATTGGTACCACCTCCAACTACGTTAAATTGAAATTGTAACACCCAAATGCTTTCTCTATTGCCACTGGTTAATCTGTTTTGGTTGTTTTCCAAAAACATATCACTAAACACATCACCTGGTTTGTCTTTATTAACACCAAATCTGGTTTTCATTAAGTTGTAATATTTACTATTGATTACTGCTAAAGCAGCTTTTTCGGCCGCAGGATAATCTCCCTGTAATAAATAAATTTCACTTAACAGGTGGCTTGCAGCCCATTTGGTTAGTTTACCATCCTTTACCTGATCTGGATTTTCCGGCAAATGCTCTACTGCAAATTTCAAGTCGTCTACCATGTGTGCAATGACTTCAGCCTTTGGAGTACGTGTAAAATTCAGCTGGAAGTTATACAAAATGGTCTCTACGTACGGTACGTCACCATAAAGATAGACTAGCGTTCGATAAGCATAGGCCCTAAAGAATCTTGCTTCTGCCTGAAAACGCACTTTGTCTGTAGGTGAATCCCAGTTGGTATTTTGTTCCGAATAAACCAGCATTAAATTAGCTGATGAAATTACGCTATAAGCCCAATTCCAATAGGTACCAACAAACCGCTCTGTCGGCCTGAGCGTTAAGTTGGCAAATGCCATTAAAGAAGCATCGCTATTAATAACATCCGCAATATCGGTAGCTGCCTGTAGCGCTTCATAAGGAGCAGCCCCATTGTGTATAAATGCACCACCCTCGCCATAAGTATTGTATTCCGAGCGGGTTAATGCGTAAAGTCCCGCGCTACCCACTTCAAATCCATAAGTACTGGTATAAGTATTACTTGGGGCTAATTCAGTCTTCAAATCTTCTTCCAAAAACTTTTCACAGCCACCTAATGAGATCAATGTAATAAGTGCAAGACTTGCTTTGATAATATTTTTCATTTTCGTGTTGTATTTAGAAGTTTACATTTAGGCCAAACATATAGGTACGGGCTGTTGGAAACGAAGCCATCCAGGTATTATCGTAATTAAGAACCTGCCTGATGTTAGAAAAGGTATGAAGATTGTTCACACTTAGATTGACATCAATTCCGCTTACGCCTACTTTCTTAGTGACTTGTTGTGGAATTCTATATCCTAAAGTAATATTTCGGACCTGTACGTAACTCACCTTTTTGTAGTACCCATGCCCCAGTGTGTTTAAATAACCCGGAGAAACAATGGTAGCATTCGGATTTTCAGGAGTCCAGTAATTGGCGTTATGCACATAATTGGTTATTCCGAAAGTCCAGGCCCCTATATTCGCCATATGATCATCGCGCCATACATCGAAAACACCAGTCACCAAAGCGGATGCATAAAAATTCTTATAGCTAAAGCGGTTGGCTAATGAAGCCGTATAACGAGGATTTTTAGACCCAATTACTTTTCTATCGTCAATATTAATAGTACCATTACCATCAACGTCTTCTATTTTAGCAGCTCCGGCAGAAGCACCAGCTGGATAATCCTCACCCGTTTGCCAAACACCAATCATGTTGTAATCGAATATTACCCTCAATGGTTTGCCGATAAACCAATTATTGCCAATATCATCTTTACCATCTCCTCTTAGCTCTACTATCTTATCGCGGTTTAACGAAAACACCGCTGTAGAATTCCATTTAAAGTTTTTTGTATCAACATTAAGGCTGTTCAAAGTTACCTCTATCCCTTTATTTCTGGTGGCACCAATATTATCGTAAATACTCCTGTATCCATTCATAATAGGAACAGTACGAATCATCAATAAATCCTCGGTATTAGAAATGTATCCGTCAATTGTACCGCTCAACCTGTTTTTAAATAATTGGAAATCTATTCCCAGGTTGCTGGAATATGTTGTTTCCCATTTTAGATTAGGGTTACCGATACCATCACCAGCCAGATATGCCGTGTTTACTTGCGTACCATTATCACCCCAAATATATTTTACGTCCGAATACAAACGGTCTAATGTCCTGTATGGACTTATTGCCTGATTACCATTGGCTCCGTACGACATACGAATTTTTAGCATATCTAACCAGCTTACATTATCCTTTAGAAAACTTTCTTCCCCAATATGCCATGCCACAGCCGCTACCGGGAAAAATGCGTATTTGTTATTTTTTCCAAATACAGAAGCGCCATCAGTACGTCCTGTTAAAGTAAGTAAGTATTTGCCTTTATACGCATAATTCAAACGCCCCATATAGGAAAGCATGGCTGTTTCCGTTAGCCCAGAATTATTGACGATATTTCGGGCAGCGGTATTCATCATGAAATATTCAGTATCGTCAGTTACAAAGCCTTCTCCACTTTGCGAGGCACTTACACTTTTGGTTTGTTGCATACTGAATAGACCGGTAGCATCAAAACGGTGGTCGCCAAACTGCCGCTCATATTTCAACAGGTTCTCCCAGATATAGTCGTTATAATGAGAGTTATTGATAGATGCTTTACCGCCTACTAAACCTGCCTGCTCTCTTCCGTCAAAAGTATTTCTTCCGTAATAAGTTCCTGTAAAACCACTTCTATAGTTATAACCAAAATTAGATCTTGCGGACAATCCTTTAACGGGTAATAAAATATCTGCATAGCCAGAAAGGAAAAAATTTCTGTTAATCCTGTCCTGTATAGCATTTACATTACGCATTGGGTTAGCAATTAGCGCATATTCCATTGGTTCGGGAACATAATTACCAACCTCATCTTTGTAGCTACCATATGGACTTTGCTTAATGGCATGTTCTATATTTGGTGTTACCCCTCCATCGCTCCTTTGCGTATATTGCATACCGACACCAATGGTCAGCCATTTGTTAAAAGTCTGATCGAGGTTAGCAGTCATATTAAGGCGAGAGAGACGCGAATTGTAAACAACACCGTCCTGGTCCAGAGCGGCTAGTGAGGCTATATATTTTGTATTTTCCGTTCCGCCGGAAATACTTAGCTGATGGTCCATACTAACTGCCCTTCTGAATATATAGTCCTGCCAGTTGTGGGTAATTCCGTTTTGATAGTTTTTGCGTTCTGTAAGGCTAATAATATCACCGGCAACCGGGTCTAATAAATCACCGGTATAACCTTGTCTTAACCTGCCTATGTCTTGTTGGAAACGGATGTACTCATTTGGCCCCATAACATCTATTCTTTGCATAGTTTCGGCCATACCCAATTGTCCCCTATAAGAAACATTAGCCTTGCCTAATGCTCCTCTTTTAGTTTGTATAAGGATAACACCATTTGAACCACGAGAACCATATATAGCAACGGCTGAAGCATCTTTCAAAATGCTTAGGCTTTCAACATTGTTAGGATCAATGTCAGTTAAAGAACCACTATAAGGTATTCCGTCTAAAATAATAAGTGGCGAGTTATTAGCAGACAATGAGTTTTCCCCACGAATAAGTAAAGTTTGGCTGGCGCCTGGTGCGGCGTTTCCAGTTGTAATGCTAAAACCGGCTACCTGCCCTACTAAGCGATCCATAAGATTTGGTGTAGAAACCATTTCTAATTGTTCTTTGCCTACTACTGCCAATCCGCCAGTTAAATCCCTTCGCTTTGTAGAACCGTACCCCACTACAACAACTTCATCTAACATTTTATCACCAGCCATTTTTACATTAATGACTCCTGACGAATTAACTTTAACTTCCTGGCGATCGAAACCTATGTAGGAGAAGACTAATGTATCGTTTAAGGGAGCTTCTATAGAATAATTTCCGTCTAAATTGGTTGATGTTCCTTTCTTCGTTCCTTTAACAAGTACAGAAACACCTATTAATCCCTCGCCTTTTTCATCTGTAACTTTTCCTGTGACTCTAACATTTTGTCCATTCTGTTGCGAATAAATATGGTTTGCTGACAGGAAAAATACAGCAACAACCATTAAGCAACTTTTAAGCTTTATGTGAATTCCTCTAATCATATAAATTGGTTTATATTAGTTATAGTTGGTTAAGGTTTTAAGTATTTAATTTTCATTCTTTATTTGATCTTTAAGAAGATAGACCGTTATCAAGTTTTAATAATATTCATTCCATGACTTTCTGATTAAATGGTTAAACTTTTTAGGTTAATTAAGTTGGTTTAACAAAGTGCTTTAAGCAACCGTGTATACACAAAAGTATGCACAGAAGGCTTTTTCAATGGTATTGGTTTGTACAGAAAAGGTTTTACTTTGTACAAATCGAACAATTACAGGAATAACTGTAGAAAAACACCCGGTTAAGACTTCTTTCTAAATTCAGTAGGTGTTATATCAAATTGTTTTTTGAAACAAATGCTGAAATGTTTGGGATTATTAAATCCTATTGAATACGAAATTTCGGATATAGTAAGATCCGACTCCTGGAGTAACTGTGCTGCTCGTTTCATTCGGATATCCATAATAAACTCCTTGATTGACATTCCAAGGATGTCATTTATTTTTTGGTACAATAAGGTTCGCCCAATTCCCATATCGGACACAAATGATTCAACGTTATAATCTATATTGCTGATATTTTTTTCGATATGCTCCATTGCTTTTTTTAGCAGCGCTTCATCTGTAGAAGAAATTGTGATTTTAGAAGGTTCTACGATATATTTTTTGCTATACGATTGCTTTAATTCATTTTGATTCTTTATCAGATTGGCCACCTGTTTAAGTAAATAATCCATATCAAAAGGTTTATCTATAAACACATTGGCTCCGCTCTCTAATGCTTTTATCTTGTTTTCGGTATTTTTACCTAAAGCCGATAACATAACAATTGGAATATGACTGGTCTTGATATTCGAGCGTAAGCGCCTGCATACATCAAAACCATCAGCTTCCGGCATCATTAGATCAGTAA
>NZ_JBEBVH010000249.1:0-5693 GCF_040392825.1 Pseudopedobacter sp. | reverse complement strand
CAGGTCGTAAAAGCTTTTAAAAAATAACGACAAGAGTAGAATCTTTTCTATGAAAAGCTTTGTTTTAATTGGTTTATTGCACTACGGTTCCCAGCCGTAGTGCATTTTTGTAGTCTTCGTATTTACCGATATGAAGTTACCGATGAATGTCGTATTTCTAATCTAAATACTACCGGATAACTTAACTCACTATCTACAGGTTTGCCTTCATTTAATGCGGGTAGCCATAGGTTTGGAATTGATTCAATCACACGTATGGCTTCCTCGTCCAAGCCATATCCTAAAGGTTCTTTTACATGGTAATTGCTGGCATGTCCATCTTTATTCACTGTAAAGTGAACGGTTACCCGTCCCATCGCATTACTAGATCTTGCTTCAAGTGGGTATTTTAGTGAAGTAGCTATTGCAGATATAATATAATCGTTTCCACCAATAAAAATAGCAGGCCTTGTTAAAGTATCAACAGTATTTATTTTCTTAGTAGGTTTGGTTTCATTCTTTGTATTAAATAGCAATAGTGTCTTATTATCGAAATCGTATTTTGAAAGTAACTTACCGTCTATATTATGGAATTCCCAAATACCACTTCTTTCTCCATTTGTATAAGTGCCTTTTACATATAGTTTTTTTATTCCCGTTTTCTCATAGGGGCCATGTTTGATTTTTTTGTTGGATTTTAAAACATAATATTTTTCGCCTTGCTCACTATCATAACGTAACTTAGTTTCCTGAGAAAACGCGAGGGTAAAAAGAGTAACCCAACCGCAAATAAATACCAATAAGAATTTCATGTGAAATAGATGTAGATTTTGGTTGTAATATTGTTTAAGATTATAATGATTAAATCGTTGTAATATTTATTTATGATAAAATATCCAGTCTTCTTTTGTGAATTCAGGAAATACTAATTTTTGGTGTATAATCAGCGAATTTGCTGTTAATTCTGTTACATCAAAAGTCTGAAAAAACTGTTTCTTTTCGAATTTTAGCTGGTTATCTGTAAAAGTATAATTAACTGTATGAAGCACATTGCCAAAACAATAAACGAGAAAAAAATGAAAGATTTCATGGTTTTTAATTAGTATTCTTTCAAAATTAGTAAAATATTCAAGGTTAACAAAAATGAAAGGAATACAGTTATTGGTTTAAGTGAATTTAATAAAGATGTTTTAATTCTAAAGATAGATAATTAGTGTCCTTAGTTCTGTAGGAAGGTGAGTAGAAAGTAAATCATAAGCCGGGTTTTCGCCGGCTTATGATTTATTCGATGCTTTTGCCTTTCATTGCATGAGAAATGGCATGGTCCATTAATCTTTCTGCAAAAGGTCTGGTGTATTCATTTAAGGCGTCTATACTTGCATGAATTTTATCCTTATCATGATTCTGAAGATCGGTTTTCAAAGCCTCAATCAGTTTTCGGGTTTCGGCAAGTTCAGTTTCAGATAAGAAAGCTTTATTTTTTTCAATAAAACGTTCTGCTGTATAAACCATTTGTTCGCCTTCTGTTCTGGCTTCTATAACCATACGTTGGGCAACGTCTTCCTTTGCATTTAAAACAGAATCCAAAAGCATTTTTTCAACTTCTTCATCTTTTAAACCATAGGTAGGTTTTACATCTATATGTTGTTTAACACCCGATCGTAATTCAATAGCTTCTACAGTTAAAATACCATCAGCATTTAATAAAAAGTTGATGTCTACCTTAGGAAAACCTGCTGGCATAGAAGGGATGCCTTTTAAGTCAAACTCAGCTAATTTACGGTTCTCCTTTACCAAATCCCTTTCGCCCTGATAAACAGAAATTTTCATGTTTACCTGTCCGTCCACAGAAGTCGTATATTGTCTTCCGGCTTTAGTAGGGATTTTGGAGTTCCTTGGAATAATTACATCCATTAAACCGCCCATGGTCTCTATACCTAAAGAAAGCGGAGTAACATCCAGTAATAGAATATCCTTCCGGTTGCCAGACAATACATCGGCCTGAATGGCGGCACCTAAAGACACTACTTCATCCGGATTGATTTTGTCGTTTACTTCTTTGCCAAAGAATTCGGCTACTTTCCTTTTAACCAAACCGGTTCTGGTAGAACCACCAACCATAATAACCTCGTCAATATCCGAAATTTGGAGATGGGCATCAGCCAGCGCATTTTTACATGAAACCAAAGTTTCATTTACTTTATCTGCAATTAAGCTTTCGAAAGTCTGTTTATCTATTGTACAGAAAATATCACCAATTTTTTCATTGAAAAGATTTTGGTGAGAGAAAGACTTTTTAGCCTCTTCGGCTTTAAGCCGCAATTCCTGATAAGGGAGATTTCCCCGGAGGTTATTTTGTTTAATCCAATAATCTACAATGGCTCTGTCGAAATCATCGCCACCAAGAAATGTATTTCCATGAGTAGCTAATACTTCAAATATACCATTTTGGATTTTCAGAATAGATATGTCAAAAGTACCACCACCTAAATCATAAACAGCGATGGTTTTTTCTTCTTCCTGACTTAATCCAATGCCATAAGCTAAAGCTGCAGCAGTTGGCTCGTTTACAATACGCAAAACGTCCAGGCCAGCCAATTTACCGGCATCTCTTGTAGCTTGTCTTTGAGAATCATTAAAATAAGCCGGAACAGTAATTACAGCCCTGTTTACCTTCGTTTTAAGTGCGTGTTCTGCTCTTGCTTTTAACTCGCTTAAAATTACTGCTGAAAGATCTATAGGTGTATAGTAATTGTCTCCAATTTTAATCTTTACCAGACTCTCATCATTATCATCATCAATAATTTTGTACGAGAAATAATCTTCGTGATTCTGAATATCTTTATATGAACGCCCTAACAATCTCTTTACAGAGAAAATAGTATTTTGAGGATCGGAAATTAAAAAATCTTTAGCTTCATTTCCCACTACAGGAACATTGTTGTCATCAAAATGAATAACCGATGGTACTAAAATTCCCTTGCCGGCATCATTAATCACCTGTGGCTGATTATCCGGATTAATAAAAGACACCAAAGAATTTGTAGTACCTAAATCGATACCAACAATTATATCTTCTTTTTGCAGAGAACCTGTAGCCAGGTTAATCGAAATCTTAGCCATATTAACTTAATTCGTTATTATAGTTCATTAGTCATTAGTCATTAGTCATTAGTCATTAGTCATTAGTCATTAGAAATCGTAAATCGTAAATCGTAAATCGTAAATCGTAAATCGTAAATCGTAAATCGTAAATCAAAATAGGGTAGTAAAGGTACGTACTTTTGCTTGATGCATTGTTATTGAAATGTAATCAAGCAAAAGCAGAATTTTTTTAGCGGTTGAACAGCATACGTTCACCTTTCACAGATTCGTTGAAAACTCCATTTTCATAAGCTAAATGTCCGCTTACGAAAGTATGTGTAACTACCGAGTTGAATTTTTGTCCTTCGAAAGGAGACCAGCCACATTTAGAAAGTACATTGCTTCTTTCAACAGTATAATTTTTATTCAGATCTACCAATACCAGGTCTGCTTTGTAACCTTCTCTGATAAAGCCTCTGTCGGCAATCTGGAAACAAATAGCCACATTGTGAGCCATTTTTTCTACTATATTTTCTAAGCTGATTTTTCCCTGATGATATAATTCCAGCATAGCATTTAAAGCATGCTGAACCAGTGGTCCGCCAGAAGGAGCAGACAAATAGCTTTGTTCCTTTTCCTGAATCGTATGTGGAGCATGGTCTGTTGCCACAACATCAATCCTTCCATCCAATAAGGCTTGCAGGATTTGGTTTTGATCTGATTCTGTTTTTACAGCAGGATTCCATTTAATCCAGTTCCCCTTGGTGGCATAATCTTTATCGTTGAACCACATGTGGTGGATACAAGCTTCTGCGGTAATTCTTTTTTCCGCCAGTGGAATATCATTCCTGAATAAATTGGTTTCTTTTCCGGTAGAAATATGCAGAATATGCAATCTGGTATTATGTTTTTTTGCTAAATCTACTGCAAAAGAAGAAGAAATATAGCAAGCCTCTGCACTTCGGATGACAGGATGCATTTCCGGCGTAATATGTTCGCCATACTTTCCCTTAAAAACTGCAAGATTATGCTTAATAGTAGCCTCGTCTTCGCAGTGTGTAGCAATAAGCATTGGAACCTCTCCAAAAATGCCATTTAAAGTTTTTTCATTGTCAACCAGCATATTTCCGGTGGAAGAGCCCATGAACACCTTTACTCCGCAAACATCTTTCGGGTTGGTTTTTAAAACTTCTTCCAGATTATCATTCCCGGCTCCCATATAGAAAGAATAGTTAGCCAGAGATTTTTGTGCTGCAATGGCGTACTTATTAGCCAGTAAATCCTGAGTTAAAGTATTGGGAACGGTGTTTGGCATTTCCATGAAAGAGGTAATACCACCGGCAACAGCAGCTTTTGCTTCGGTATAAATTTCTGCCTTATGTGTTAATCCGGGTTCTCTGAAGTGCACCTGATCGTCTATACAACCCGGTAATAAATATTTCCTATCTGCGTTTATTTCTTTTGCAGAACTATCTTCTATAGCGCTTGCTATTTTAGCTATCCTATCGTTTTCTATCAGAACATCGCCAACGGTTTGTTTTCCTTCGTTGACAATGGTAGCATTTTTTATAAGGAATTTGGACATGTCGCAAAATTACAAATATTAGTAAATAGTTTATTAGTCATTAGTAGTCTCATTCTGGCATCTTATTTAGTTTATTGGTTTAATTACTTGAGTTTTTGAGTTGATTGGCGTTCCATAATCGTTTTTGCTAGTAGTATGCATATGGTATAAAGATACGTATTGTGTTGTTTATACTAAATAAGTAGTCTTTAGTTTGGTTCACTAGTATATTAAAGCAAGTCCGCCTCATAGCCGGCGGTTGGCCTAGTCCTTTTTGTCTTGATACAAAAAGGGACCAAAAAAATCAAGGCTGCATAAGATTTACTAAAAACCAAACTCCGTTCGCTAAACAAAATGAAACTCGCTACGCTCAGACAACATTTTGTTTCGGGCGCTCACATACGTTGGTTTTCTTAACGCCTGCCTGCCGGACAGGCTGGCAAATCGTTATGAGGCCGGAAGCGTTCTTGGGAATGATTCTTTGTGTTAATTTGTACTTTCCTTACCTCAACCATGTCATCCTGTGCACAGTCGAAGTATCTCCTAGTTAATAGCCCCCACTGTTAATGTACTTATAAACAGTATTTTCCTTTCAACTCTGCAAAACTACTCTTATGTATTACTCTGGGAACTACCGAAACAGATCCTTCAATCCCAGTGCCAGAAGAAACAAAAAAGTCCGGCACAAAGCCGAACTTCCCTACAAACCACCTACTACATAGCCAAAAGCCCTATACCTATATGCCAGCAGCAGGATGAGTTAATAAACCCAATTAAATTTATCATGAAGGGTTTAGTAAAGTCTTCATAGTAACGCCTTCCTTATTGTTTCTCAACTCAATCTCCAGCAGCTCCAGTACATCCAGCAAACGTTTCAGATGCTCATAAAAAGCTAACAGGTCTTTCTTTTGTGCTATCGGCTGACCGCTAAACCCGTCAGAAACGGTTAAAGCAAAAAACTTCCACAGCAGCTCTTTACTCTCTGCCGATTTATAATCGCCTAACAGCTTCTCCAGTTCGGAAATAACTTGTTGATATTTGCTATCTATGCTCATATAAAGGTTTT
>NZ_JBEBVH010000248.1:0-5696 GCF_040392825.1 Pseudopedobacter sp. | reverse complement strand
CTTCGTCTAACAATTTTAAACCATGCAAGCGATCGATAAAAAGTCTTTTGAAACAATATTCCGGTCGTATTACACTATTTTGTGTAATACGGCTTACAGAATTGTGAAAGATAGAGATGATGCGGAAGATATCGTTCAACACGTTTTTTGCTTGCTCTGGGGACAGCGGGATTCATTGGAAATTCGCCAGTCTGTACTTGCTTACTTAAGCAGAAGTGTAATTAACCATTCGCTAAATAAAGTAAGAGCAAAAGGGAATCAGGTAAAAAGAGAAGACTCTTTTGGGCTTATGACCTATAGCGAACGTAATTATACCCAGGACTCTATTGATTTAAAGGAATTGCAGAAAACTGTAGATAAGGTGATTAATATACTTCCGGAAGCTTGTCGGTTAGTCTTTGTGTTAAGTAGGTACGAAAAACTCTCTTACAGAGAAATAGCAGAGAAATTAAATATTTCGGTAAAAACGGTTGAAAACCATATGGTAAAGGCCTTACGCCACATGAGAAAATACCTAAGTACAGTGGCATTTGCAATTTTTTATTTATTGAATAGGGGTAATCTTTTTTGAGTGTGTCTTAATATAAACGACGTTATGGAAGAACAATTGTTAGAACAGGCAATTCAATCAATGTTGTCTAATGAAACAGAAAATGAAATTTTAATAGAAGGAATTCTTGATCTGGTACAAAGAATACTTGGTTAATTTGAGATGAAAGCCGAAGACGAAAAATACTGGGTTTTAATGAGCCGTTATCTGTCTAATGAGCTTTCCTCGGATGAAACCGATGAGTTGCTGTTATGGATAGAGCAGGACCCATCCAGAACTGAGCTACTGCAGGAGCTTCAGTCCTCATGGGATAAAGCTGTTCATTACAAAGATTACCATACTCAATACTTTGATGTTGAAAAGGCATGGCAAAAAGTTTCTTTAAAGATAGATGAGAAAGAAAAACCTAAAACAGTAATTAATTTGTCATGGCTAAGATATGCAGCTATAATTATTGCACTTCTTAATGTGTGCTGGTTTTCATTCAAATATTTTGACAATAGAAAACAGATACGGATAGAAAACATGGATGGCCAGGTAAAATTGGTGAATACTCCGGACGGATCCGTTATATGGTTAAACAATCGAAGTAAATTAATTTATCAGAAAGGAATGGCAAATCTTAACGAACGCGTTCTGAAACTGGAAGGAGAAGCTTTTTTTGAAGTAGCACCAGATAAAGAGAAGCCTTTCATAGTATTTACTTCAAACACAGAAACCAAAGTTTTGGGAACTTCCTTTAACATTAAACATCAGCATGCAAGTGTAATTGTTTCGGTTGTAACAGGAAAAGTGTCTTTTCAGCCTATAGGAGAAACTAAAGAAAGGATGGTGCTCTTGCCGAATGAAGCGGGAACTTATAGCAGACAGAGGGGGATGTTAAAAACGATGTATGCCAACAAAAATTTTCTGTTCTGGAAGAACCATCAGTTGTCTTTTGAGAATGAGCGTTTTAAAAATGTTATCGCCAGTATAGAGGAAAACTATCAGGTTAAAATTCATGTACAAAACAATTCATTGCTAGACAGACAAATAACCAGTACGTTTAAAGAATCGTCTTTCGAAGAAGTAAGGCAGGTATTGGAAGCCTTGCTGGATTGTAAAATAGAGAAAGTTTCTGACAATAAAACCTACGTCGTTTACTAGTTTTTAATTCAATAGAAATGGAAAAAAAATTTTGGAGATCTATCGTCTTCATGGGATTGTTATGTCTTAATCAAATGACATTTGCCCAAAATTTGAGGCAAATTATATCTGTAGACTATAATCATAAACCATTGAAGGAGATCTTAGATGACCTTAGGGTAAAGCATGGAATACAGTTTTCTTATGATGAATCGCAAATTCCTGTAGATAAGAAGCTAACTGTTAAGATAGCCATTATGCCGGTACATTATATTCTGGATGAAATCTGTAATCAAAGTAATCTGAAATGGCAGCAAGTTTCAAAGAATATTGTTTTGAAGCCTTTAGTCAGCCCTGTTTCGAAAGGGAAGAAGTTATCTCAAACAATCAGAGGGAAAGTTGTAGATAAAGAAAGTAAGGAACCATTAATAGGAGTAAGTGTAAGTGTTTTATCTACCGAGCCAATGAAGACTGGAGTAACGGACCAGAATGGAGAATTTAGATTGGATGATGTAGCAATAGGAAGACAGGATCTTGCATTTTCCTATATGGGATTCGAAAAGTTAATACTGCAGCAACTCCTTGTGGGATCTGTAAAAGAATTAGTGCTTACAGTAGAAATGGTAGAGAAATATAATTCTTTAGGAGAAGTAGTTGTTTCTGCAGGTATCAACAGAGAGGCCCCTTTAAATGAAATGGCTATGATTAGCGCCCGTTCTTTTACAGTTGAGGAGACAAGCAGATATGCAGCAGGAAATTTTGACCCGGCAAGGATGGCTCAGAATTTTGCCGGAGTTACTATAGGTGATGATGTGGGAAATGAAATTGTTATTCGTGGTAATTCCCCGAAAGGATTACTGTGGCGTCTGGAAGGAATTGAAATTAGTAATCCTAACCACTTTGGTGAAGAAGGAAGTTCTGCAGGAGGTATTAGTATGATTAGTTCCAATGTTTTATCAACCTCCGACTTTTATACAGGAGCTTTTCCTGCCGAATATGGAAATGCATTAAGTGGTGTTTTTGACCTGCAGTTTAGAAAAGGTAATTCGGAAAAGAGAGAGCATGCTTTTATGCTGGGAATTTTAGGTACAGAATTTTCTATGGAAGGTCCGTTTTCTAAACAATCCGGAGCATCTTATCTCTTCAACTATCGTTATTCTACCTTGGCACTTCTTGAAAAAATTGGAGTTAATCCGGCAGGGGACAATCCTACTCCGAAATATCAGGATCTCGCCTTTAATATTCATATGCCGACCAAAAAATCCGGGAGTTTTTCATTGTTCGGAATTTTAGGGTATAGTTATCAGCATGGTATTGCAGAAAAAGATAGTTTGAAGTGGGATTCTTATCAGGATAAATTTAATAGGAGAAATAGTTATACATCTGCCAGTATGGGAATCAAGCATCTGACAATGATTAATAGCAGGACATATCTCAAAAATATTATTTCGGCATCTTATTCCAATATAATAGATAATGCAGACACTTTAGATACAGATTATCAACTAAATATTTATGGTAGGGATCGTTTTAATAATTCAGCCTTTCGTTATTCAGGGCTATTAAACTATAAGGTTAGTAATAATAGTACTATACGGACAGGGTTAATGGCTTCGCTTATCAATTTTGATTTTAAATCAATGTCCTATAAGAAAAATTTAGGAAAACTATCAGAATATATAGATGAGAAGCAAAGCACCTATTTGTTGGAAGGCTATGGCCAATGGAAATATCAAATGAATGAAAAGCTCAATCTCAATACTGGTGTCCATATCAGTTATTTTGGATTAAGTAACGATATAAGTATAGAGCCGCGGGTCGGCTTAGGCTATCTACATAATTCAAAAAATAGCTTTAATCTGGCATTGGGGATACATAGCAGAATAGAGCCGCTGGCACTTTATTATGGTAAAAATGAACTGGCAGACGGTTCTGTAAACACCACTAACGAAAATTTGCGGACAACAAAGGCGCTTCATTTAATTGCAGGCTACCAGCATAGTTTTACAAATAATCTGAAACTAAAACTGGAAACTTATTATCAATATTTATATGATGTTCCGATAACTACAGATCCGGCAGTCAATTTTTCCGCGCTAAACATGAGAGATGCCTATTTTATATATTCCAGAAATTATGGCGAGCTGTCTAATAAAGGTAAAGGAAGAAACTATGGGATAGAAATAACTTTAGAAAGAATGTTTGCAAACAGTTATTATTTTTTGCTTACTTCTTCCGTTTACAAATCAGACTTTGCCAATATTCGTAATCAATATTTTCCAACCGTATTTAGTGGAGATTTTTCTACCAATTTTCTCTTCGGAAAAGAAGTAAAGGTGGGAAGAAAGAATGTGCTGGCTTTTAATGGGAAAGTTTTATTGAACGGAGGTAGGAGATATTCACCGCTAAATACTCAGGAATCGATTAAGAACGATTACCCGGTTTATTATGAAGAGCAAGTTAATTCACTTCAGGCACCTGTATATTCAAGAATAGACATGTCGTTAAGATATAGAGTAGACAACCCTAAGATAACCCATACCTTATATCTGGATGTGCAGAACGTACTTAACAAAAGTAATGTTAGAGAAATCTATTATAATGGAGACAAAAAAGAGATCGATACCTTACTCTATACAGGTATTATCCCTACAATTAATTATAAAATAGAGTTTTAAGTATTAAACTAAAAACAATGAAAAAAAGTATTTATTCGATAGCGTTGGTGTTGATGAGCGTTGTGTTAAGCTCTTGTTCCAAAGAATCAATAAGAGGCGAAGGGCCTGTTGAAACGATAGTTAGGACAGATAATATACAGCAGAGTTTTACGTCTTTAAAAGTGAATGGAGAGGCAGAGGTATACGTAAATTACGGAATAACTAAAAACTTAGAAATAAAAGGATATCATAATTTACTCCCGCTATTTATGACAGAAGTAGTAAATAATAAACTTATTTTACAGTATAAAGAAGGTTATAGAGTACGAAATAGTAACATAAAAATATATTTAACCGTTCCATATGTTCCTGCGATAGAAGTTAATGGTAGTTGCGAAGCAGAATTTTTGGGAGATTTCCCTATTCAGAAAGAATTTTATGCAGAGATCAATGGTTCTGGAAATGTTAAATATTCTCGTGTTGAGGTAGGAAATACTCGTTTTGTCATTAACGGAAGTGGTAATATCAACGCTGTAGATGTAATCTCGACTGAATCTGTTGTTAGAATATCAGGAAGCGGGGATGTCAAATTAACTGCCTTGGAGAAGTTAAATGTCGAAATTAGTGGAAGTGGAAAAGTCTTTTATAAAGGAAGGCCGATAATTGAGCAAAAGATATCCGGATCTGGTGAAATTATCTCGTTGTAATACAGTATGATGTGATTTTTTTGAGGAAAAATTTTAAATATGCTTTGAATATTCAGAAAAACAATCTACATTTGCAATCCCGAAACGGAACAAACGTTGAAAGGAAAATAAGGCTGGTGCCTTAGCTCAGTAGGTAGAGCAAAGGACTGAAAATCCTTGTGTCCCTGGTTCGATCCCTGGAGGCACCACAGCAGAAAGCTTCACAGAAATGTGAGGCTTTTTTGTTTTAGGTACTCAAAGGGTGATTGGGGATGGCTTTTGTGGCTTCTCTACAACTTGCTGCAATTAATTAAACAATTAATGAATTAATCAAATAATATACTCCAATTGCTTGGAGTTTGTGTCTTTCTTGGCGCACTTTTTGGCGCGCGCCAAATCACACGTGTACAACGGCAATATTCGAATAAACGTTATTCAGTCCCATATCAGCAAAGCTGTAGAGTCTGGACTAAATAAAAAAGTTGGGGCTAGGGATAAAATATTAGTTTTGTTGTTATTCATCAAGACATTGGAACAGGAACCTCTATCATTGTTATTTTCTTCAGGGCTCATAGGATTTCAAACTCATTCACGTTGAAAAGATGGCAGATGGCTATCATCTATATAATCCCAGCACAATATTCCATCACCTAAAGACATACCATAAAGGCTAAGCTT
>NZ_JBEBVH010000247.1:0-5727 GCF_040392825.1 Pseudopedobacter sp. | reverse complement strand
AAGCATGGCCACAGCCGATGGACGAATCCTATCCGATTTTTGGTGAGGTGATCTCGTCTAGGTATAAAAAATACCTCCTGGTTGATGGGCAAGAAGCGATCCAAATGTTTTCACAACGGAATAATCCTTATTGTTGTTTAATGTCTTTTTCTTACCTTAGAGTAAATATGAATTAAATAACCTACTAATTGTATAGTTGTCGTAATTAATACATAAAAAAATCCCACGGGGTACGCAGGATTGAGATTTCTTCGGCTTATAGCCTTGTTGTGAATTGTCTTTCTGAGACAAATATAAAAATATTTTAGAAATTATGAGTAAAACTTTAGGAATAGATTTAGGAACTAACTCAGCGGGTTTAACTTTAAGAGAAGATGATATTTTCTCTTGGTATGGAGTTTATACGTTTAGGAAAGGAGTTGGAGAAGGCAAATCCGGGGAATTTTCTTTTGCTGCTGAACGAACAAAGCACCGTTCTTCAAGAAGATTATACAATGCTCGTAGATATAGAAAATGGGAAACACTAAAAGTGTTGATTGAATATGGATTTTGTCCGTTAAAAGAAGAAAACCTTAAAAATTGGAAGAACTACAAAAAAGGTGTCGGTCGTGTTTTTCCAATAAATGATAATGCTTTTGACCAATGGATAAAATTAGATTTCGATGGAGATGGAAAGCCTGATTTTTCAAGTCCGTATCAGTTGAGAAGACTATTAATATCTGAAAAATTAAATTTATCCAAAGAAGAAAACCGAGATAAAATTGGCCGTGCATTATACCACATAGCACAAAGAAGAGGATTTAAAAGCAGTAGAAAAAGTGGTAAAAATGAAAAATCGGCTATTGACAATGGAAGTACTGAAACAAAGACAATAGGACGAAATGAATACAAAGATTTAATTACAGAAAACGGAAGCTTAGGAGCTGCATTCGCCTATTTGGAGGACAGGAATATTCGTGTCAGAAACAGATATACCTTACGTTCAGATTATCAAAACGAGGTTCATAAAATATTGGAATTTCAAAATGTAGCAGATGCTGATTTTATTGAAAATGTGGATAAAGCTATCTTTTTTCAAAGGCCTTTGCGTTCTCAAAAAGGATTGGTTGGTAAGTGTACTTTAGAACCCAATAAATCCCGTTGTCCAATCAGCCATCCAAAATTTGAGGAATACAGAGCATGGTCTTTCATCAATAACATCAAGTATCGGACGGAAGATAATAACCAATTTCAACCTATTCCGTTGGGGTTGAAAGAGAAGTTGTATGATGAAGCATTTTTTTATAAGAGCAAAAAAGAACTGAAATTTGCGGATTTAAGAAAAATCATAAAAAATAATGGAGGAAAATATTGGGAGTTGAATTACAGTCGCAGAATGGACGAAATTTCTGTTCCAAGTTGCTATGTTTCTTCAAGATTGAGAGCTGCTTTTGGAGATGATTGGGAGAATTTTGGAAAGGTGGTTGTTCGGAAAAACAGAGAGGGAAAAGAGAAAACGATTAAATATACCATTGAAGAAATTTGGCATATTCTATTCTCTTTTGAAGACGAAGAATATTTTACGGAGTTTTTAGAAACGGTTTTAGAATTTGAAGAGGAGGAAATAAAAGAATTATTGATTTTGTTCAACAGTTTTCCTGTTGGATATGCAAATTTGAGTTTAAAAGCCATTGATAATATATTACCGTTTTTAAGAGAGGGAATAATCTATTCAGAAGCTGTTATTTTAGCTAAGCTCCCAGAATTATTGGGTAAGGAAAAATTCGAAGCAAATAAATCGGATATTATTCGAGCTTTGGAAAATGAAATTAAAGAAAATCGTCATCAAAAAACAATCGTAAACATAACCAATAATCTGATTTTTAAATATTATGCTCTTGATTATGATGAGAAATTTGGTTGGAAAGATACTTCTTACAAATTAGCGGAATCGGATTATAAAGATGTTGAAACCGCGTCTGTTGAACATTATGGAGAAAAAACGTGGAATCAATTAGAAGATAATTTTAAGAATAAACTGCTGAATGAGGTAGCCGTTCAATATCAAGATTTCTTCACATCGTCAAAAAGAGAGCATATTAAGCAGCCTCACTTGGTCAATCAGATTAAAGATTTTTTGGATAATCATTTCAATGTTTCACAAAACTTGTTGGATAAAATATATCATCCATCACAAATAGACATTTACCCGAGTAAAGAAGGTCAGATATTTTTGGAAAGTCCTAAAACAGCCGCTTTCAAAAATCCTATGGCTTATAAAACCTTGTATCACTTGAGAGATATTATTAATTATTTAGTCGAAATCGGAAAAATTGATAATGAAACAAGAATAGTGGTTGAAATTGCACGAGATTTAAACGATGCTAACAAACGTTGGGCAATCGAAAAGTATCAGCGAGACAGAGAGGTTGAAAACCGTGCTTTTGCTTCTGCAATTGAAGAATTAATAAAAGAACCGAATTTCAATGGATATGCCAATTCAAAGAGTGATTCAGATATAGATAAATTTAGGATTTGGACAGAGCAGTTAGAAAATTTTGATGAAGTACAAAAAGATGTAAGTTCTATTGAGAACAATAAGAAGATATCGGCTTCTGATAAGGATATAATGAAGTATCGTCTATGGAAAGAGCAGAATTGTGTATGTATGTACACCGGGAAAATGATTAAACTTACCGATTTGTTTGATAAAAACAAGATAGATTTTGAGCATACTATTCCCAGAAGTAAGTCTTTTGATAATTCATTGGCTAACTTGACCGTTTGTTATGCCGATTACAATCGTAATGTTAAGAAAAATAAATTACCAACCGAATTGCCAAATTATGAAGAATCGTATAATGGATATTCCGCAATTAAACCGAGGCTGAAAGCGTGGGAAAATAAAGTAGAAGATTTATTTAGCCAAATTGAATTTTGGAAGAATAAGTCCAAGAAAGCAATGGATAAAGCAGAAAAGGACAATGCAATTCGTCAACGGCATATTCGTCAAATGGAATATGATTATTGGAAAAATAAAGTCGATAGATTTACCCGTACTGAAATCCCTAAAGGATTTGTCAATAGTCAGCTGACAGATACGCAGATTATTACCAAATATGCATTTCATTACTTGAAAACTGTCTTTGCCAAAGTAGATGTTATCAAAGGTTCGGTTACTTCAGATTTCAGGAAAATATATGGAATACAACCAAAAGGAGAGGTTAAAAACAGAAGTAAACACTCACATCACGCAATAGATGCCGCAGTTTTGACTCTAATTCCATCTCTAAGAAAACGCGAGGAGATTCTCAAAGATTACTATTACAAAGAAGAAAATAATATCAAGGGAGCATATCCGATAAAACCTTTCTCTGATTTCAATTACTCAATGATAGAAGAAATTGAGAAAAATATTCTTATCAACAATATTGCAGACAAAGACCAAACGCTTACGCCGGGCATTAAAAAAGTCAGAAAACGAGGTAGGATTGTTTGGTTACGAGATAAAGACGGCAATTTATTATTAGATGAAAAAGGAGAGAAAATTCCGAAGATAGCACAAGGTGATTCAGTAAGAGGGGAGTTGCACCAACAAACCTATTATGGCAAAATCAAGGTTGCAGCTAAAGATGAAAATGGCAGCTTGAAAAGGGATGATGAAGGAACTATCTTATACAATCAAGTTGATGGGAAGGATGAGATGTGGATGGTAATTAGAGTTTCCGTGACTGATAGTAAGTTTAATGTTGATAATATTGTTGATGAGGTCTTGAAAAACCATGTCAAAGAGCAATTAAAAACAAAAAAAGTAACAGAGTTAACAGACTTTCAAGGTAATCCTATAAGAAGGATTAGAAGTCGTGTTAAGTCAGGAAGGGGATATATGAATCCTGATAATGTTACTGTTGTAAAAGAGCAAACGTACAAGTCCAATAAGGAGTACAAGAATTATATTTATGCGGATTCGGGCGAAAATTATGTGTTTAGTATGTATGAAAATAATAAAGGCGACAGAGATATTATTTCCATCAATAAATTTGAAGCTGCTAATTATTTGAGAAATATTGGGTTTCCAAATGGTAAAGAAGAACTTTTTAGACAAAAAGAACCGATTATTATAAAAAAGAAAGAAGCTCGTTTAATTCATGTTTTTGAAGTTGGTCAGAAGGTGATCTTTTATAATCATATTGAAGAATTAAATGATATTCAAAATGAACCTCAAGAGATTTCAAAAAGATTATATTTTATAAAAAGATTACATCAGGCTTCTGTTGGAAATATGTTGTTTCAACATCATTTAGAGGCGAGAGAAGATGAAGAATTGACAAAAGCCTTCCCTAAAGAGGTTTTTAAATCAGCAGGAAAGGATGGCTTTTCTAAATATCAGACGGATTTTATAGCACCCAGGATATTGTTTAAGCCAACTAATCCAAATTTTATAATCGAAGGCAAAGACTTTGAAATGAAATTGGATGGAAGCATAAAATTTAAGTTTTAGATGATGAATCGAACAGACTTTCTCAAATCACTGGGCTTAGGAGCAGGTGGATTAATCTTGCCTACGAATAGTTTGATTAATACCCAATCTGTCAAGATATATGATAATTATATCCGGGGGGGTATGCATTATGACTTTAAGAAAATCAAAGATAGTATTAAAGAAGGTGATGAGGTACAGCTTGTACGTGAACCGACCAATATGTATGATAGTTTTGCTGTTCAGGTAAATAGAGGTGAGGAGCGGCTGGGGTATTTGGCGGCTTATGAGAATATTGTATTGGCCAACATGATAGATGCCGGTGCCGGACTTAGGGCGTATGTTAGTCAAAAAGATTTAAATCGTTCTGCACAGGAATGGTTAGCCATAGAAGTTTTTGCGGAGTTGGTTATTGCGACACAGAAATTAATAGATAGTGTGTTTGCGAACAACCGTGCTGATGATGCACCGGATGTTTATCGGTTGGGAGAGGTTTAATTGAGGCACTGTATGTACAAACACAATCAGAAGAATTCGAAAATTATGAGTGAAATAATCATCTATCAAACCTCCGATAATCAAACTCAAATAGATGTAAAATTTGAGAATGAAACGGTATGGCTTAGTCAAGCTCAGTTGGTCCAACTTTATCAAACCAGTAAAGCCAATGTGAGTGAGCATATCAAACACATATTTGAAGAAGGAGAATTGAACAAAGAAGCAGTTGTTCGGAAATTCCGAACAACTGCTTCGGACGGCAAAAATTACAATGTAGAACACTATAATCTGGATATGATTATTTCGCTTGGTTATCGCATAAAATCGAGCATAGCCACATCTTTCCGTATCTGGGCAACCCAACGCTTAAAAGAATATCTGATTAAAGGTTTTGCTATCGATAGCCACCGCCTAAAAAATCTTGGTGGCGGAAACTATTGGAAAGAACTACTAGATACGATTCGGGATATTCGCAGCAGTGAGAAAGTGATGTATCGCCAAGTACTGGATTTGTACGCCACGGCAATTGATTACAATCCAAAAGCAGCGGAAAGTGTTTTGTTTTTCAAAATAGGGAAATAAATCATGATAAAACGAACCTTGATGTTTTCCAATCCGGCCTATCTGAGTCATAGGAATAGCCAATTGGTCATTTCCTTTCCGGAAAAGGATAAGGAGGATAGGACAGTACCCATAGAAGATATAGGCGTACTGCTGTTGGAAAACCAACAGATTACGATTTCGCATGGATGCATAGCGGCATTATTGCA
>NZ_JBEBVH010000246.1:0-5738 GCF_040392825.1 Pseudopedobacter sp. | reverse complement strand
AATTACCCGGCCGGAATATAAATCCACTGTGCAAAAAATGGCAAAGGAGCTCTTTAACTGGTTAGGAGAGACTAACGGAATGCAAATCCCATTAAAACCAACAGTGAAACGCCCGTACGGGGATTATAAACACCCTTATAATAATTAGTTTCTTGGTGTTCAGAATAATCCAAAACCCTATTAAGGGTTTTGGATTATTAATTATTTATCTGCTGGTAAGAGAACTTGTATCTGAAAAATACTATGTTTTTATTTACTACACTTTATAGCTCTTGAGGCCCTGCGAGCTTATTCCTGAGAAATTGTATTCCTGTTGAACTATTTGGTTTATTTCTTTCGTTAACGTAAACATTATTTTTAAAATATCTTGTACTTTCTGATAAAAACAAATATGTTTATGTTTTAAAAAATTTTAAACCAATTATGAAATTACTATCTACTAAAAAAATGAGCTTTTTATTCTTTGTATGTGCCTTATCAGCTTGCAAAAAAGAAAACAACATCCCTGAAATTGGTAACATAACTGCTAGTAGCAATAAAATTGCTGTAGGTCAGTATATAATCTTAAAATCAACTACAACGCAGGGTGCTGAGATGGATAGGGGGCTAACTTACAACTGGACAGGAACCGATGGATTCCAAAGTGCCGAACCAGAAGCAAGATGGATCCCTTCAAAAAATGGAAGCCAGGCAATTACATTAACCTTGTCAAGTGGAAAGAAATCCACTTCAAAGAGTATGTCATTTAATGTTGTGGAGCCTAATTTTCGATTAGGGTTATGGGGAAATACCCGATCTGAAATACAACTTTATGAATTAAAAGCAGGAAATAAATCAACTTCTCCAAATGAAGAAGCCATGCTTTATGCCGGGGAGAACTCAACAGCTTTCGATGGATATATAATGAATAATAATGTTTTGAACGGCGCTGCTACAATTTATACAGCAAGATATTCCACGAACTATGTGCAGTATGTTAATGATTATAATTACTACTTATCAAAATTGATTACTAAATACGGTACTCCGAAAACCAATTTAATTTATTATAAGACCGAAGCAATAAGAGATGAGATAAGAGCTTATCCCAATAGATTAGGTGAAACAATTGTTAATGGAGATGCCAGTTTACAGGCTACCTGGACTATTGCAGATGCAGATATAGCAATAGTTATTTATAAAAACGAAACTTCAGGAAATTTAACTTTCGGAACAGCTTATACTCCTGCTTTAGGAAAGACTACAGCTGCATTAGAGAATAAGGCGCAGGCTGCTCTGGAAAAGCTTACAAAAGTATTAAATAATTAATAAGATTGGAGATTCAATAAACTTTATACCTTTTATACATACGTCATGATAAAAATATTTTCATTTGTGACATACATACTGATATTGGTACTTCACACAATGCCGATAAAAAGTATAGCACAAAACACTGCTTCGGTAAAAGAATTGACTTCATTAAAGACAAGCTCATTAACCAAGTTTATAAATAACTTTGATTATGACTGCGATTATTTCATGATGACGAAAACTGAAGGTACTGCGGTTGCTAAAATGAATCTCTCTATTGATCCGGTAGCAAAACATCAGGGGGCCGGTAGCTTAAAATGCGACTTTGTATTTAAAGGTACTCCAAAGGGAGCGGTAAATGAACGTGTAACTATGCGTAAACTTTGGGGGAATTACCGTCCGGATTTAAGCTTTCACCCACTTGGGCTTTCCATATGGATAAAAAGCGACGCTTTGGCTACCGATAATTTAGTTATTAATCTGTTACAACAAAACGAGAGCTATACTCTGGCAAATGATTCACTAAAAATATTTTCTTTTACCAGCCAAGTAGATTTGAGCCGAGCAGATTGGCAGCAAATCATGATACCGTATACATGGTTTAAAGCCCAAAATGCAAAAGACAAAATAAATTTAAGACGCATTGTGGGCTACGAGTTTGTCATAGAAAACACTTCCAATAAACCGCATAGCGTGGTAATGAATTTTGATAGCTTTGAACAGTTAACTTCATATAAGCCCGTTTTTAAGAGAAATGCAAAATTCAGCAGTATTTTTATCCAATTACATGCCAAGCCCCACGAGAATTTGGATTGGGAAACTACTTTTAGAGCTTATAAAGAGGTAGGGATCGATACCGTAATTATACAGCAGGCAACCCGTCATGATAAGACAGGTTCGATCTCAAATTATAGTGGAACCAAACTACCCGGTATTGTAAAGCAGTATCATATGATTGAAAATGTATTTGACGCTGCTAACAAAACGGATATGAAAGTAATATTGGGACTTAACGCGGGGAAATATCCGGAGAAAAAAAGTGATGCCATAGCTTATAAAAAATTGCTGGAAACCAATAAAGTCATTATAGATGAGTTATATGAAAAGTTTTCAAATCATGATTTGATGGCTGGCTGGTACATTTCTGAAGAGTACCATGACGGTTTCTGGAGAGGATGGTGGAAGCCGGAGGACGCATATTTATTGTCTGACTATCAGGAAAAAGTGGCAGTATATGCTAAATCTAAGCCTAAAAAATTCCTGGTTGCTGTTGCGCCAGCTTTGTGGCGGGGCCGACCGGCAGATATGACCTATGATTTCTACAGGCGAATTCTGCAAAAGACACCCAGCGTAGATATTTTATATCTCCAGGATTGTGCGGGAAGACGTAATATCATTAACGAGGATCTCTTGGTTGATCTTCCGAATTATTTTGCTATGGTAAAAAAGGCCTGTGACGAATCTGGTGTACAATTTGGTGTAGATATAGAGTCGTTTACAAAAGGAAATTGTAAAACCACCTACGGCACTAAAAATTGGAAAGATTTAAAACTCCTGGTGGATATTGCTGGAATGTTTACTCAAAACATATCGCAGTTTAGTTGGGCTTCGTTTCGCCCCGGAGTTGGTGCATTTGACGACTACAGAAAATATATTACAGGGAATAAATAATTCTATCACAACGCTGTTTTTAATTAGCGACTATGAGCTGTGGTGATCATGTAATCAATGCAGATTGAATTGTGAAAAAAGCATACTGATTTTACCAGGGATCTCTGTTGAAATGGGGGGAAGTTATCTTTGTAATGTAATGCTTTAAAGTTAATGTGTTCTGCATTCTTGCCTCGTTACTGGGCTTAATCTGTAAAAAATTAAGAAAGAGAAATGCTTCAATATGAGATTTTGTTATATTTACGTTTACGTTAACGAATTGTTTGCAGATACATTTGTTTTATTATGAGCCTAATCTATACTTCCGGCATGCCAGCACTTAAGCTTATTTATGCTAATTATAATAAAGTGTGTTTTGAAATTTAGATCTGCAGGTTTTATTGTTGCTAAATTAATATATATTTGCTAAATTAATATATCTTGTGATGAGTATTCATGCCGAACAACCTTCAGAATGTCCTAAGTGTCTATCGGAAAATATAGTAAAAAGTGGATTGATAAATAATAAGCAGCGATTTAAATGCAAAGAATGTAGTTATTTTTTTACCGTAGGCAAATTGGGTAAAAGTATTGACAATTACTATGTGGTTAAAGCGCTGCAACTGTATTTAGAAGGTATTTCATATAGAGAAATTGAGAGGATACTTGGTATTAGTCATGTAACGGTGATGAATATTGTGAAAAAGCATTTAGGTGAAAAGCCGCTGATAAACAAGTATAATCCTAGTTATAAAATCATGAGGCATCAGGAATTGCATGAGTTCTTTACTAAAGCAGAAAGTTTAAAAGGAAAAGGAATGATAATTACTGAGTTAGGAGATAAGTATATGGTTATCAATTGGGATCGGTTTAAATAGTTCCTCCATTCTGAATCGTCTGGAACAATAGCTTAAGGGTATACATTCTTAATAGTCTGATATTCCATCGTTCTAAACTTTAATAATGTATATATATTAGCATTTGTGTATATGTGTTTTGTTTTTGAAATTTCTTATTGTAAAATTTAGTTAAGATTTCGAGCATCCAAAAGAGTTCTAAATCATAACCAAACCTAAATTATATAATATGGCAGAAACACTTCCTAAAGAGAAGGTTGACAGTAAAAACCTTTGGAAAGTTATCGGTGTCTCATCGGCGGGCACATTGATCGAATGGTACGATTTTTACATTTTTGGTAGCTTGGCTGTTATTATAGCAACCAAGTTCTTTCCGCAAGACAACCCAACAGCGGCTTTCTTATCTACATTAGCGACTTTTGCTGCGGGTTTCGTAGTAAGACCTTTTGGAGCACTTTTCTTCGGACGTTTAGGCGATCTTATTGGTAGAAAATACACCTTCATGGTGACGTTATTACTGATGGGGTTATCTACATTTGCAATCGGACTTATACCCGGTTACGAAACTATAGGTTTTGCTGCACCCATTCTGGTGTTAATATTACGTCTTCTGCAAGGTCTGGCTCTTGGGGGCGAGTATGGCGGCGCTGCAACTTATGTGGCAGAGCATTCTGAACCTAATAAAAGAGGACTCCGTACTTCATGGATTCAAACTACCGCAACAGTAGGTCTTTTTATTTCGCTTTTCGTTATTCTGATAACCAGAAACTCTATGGATAAAGCGTCTTTCGAAGATTGGGGATGGCGGGTACCTTTTCTTCTTTCTATTGTAATGGTTATTGTCTCTTATTTCATTAGACGAAATATGGATGAATCACCACTTTTCAAGAAAGCCAAAGCTGAAGGTAAAACAGTAGCAAATCCTTTAAAAGAATCTTTTGGTAAAAAGTACAACTTTAAGTTTGTATTGCTGGCATTGTTTGGTGCTGCAATGGGACAAGGTGTAATTTGGTATACCGGGCAATTTTATGCGCTCTCTTTCTTACAAACTGTTTGTCACGTAGAGTTTGACCAGACAAATTACATAATTGCTACAGCTTTGATGATGGGAACCGGATTCTTTGTGTTTTTTGGCTGGCTTTCCGATAAAATTGGCAGAAAAGGAATTATGCTGGCGGGTATGCTGATTGCTATTCTTACTTATAGACCTATTTATGATAAAATTTATAAAACGGCTAGTTTAGAAGGAAAAGTAGAAATGACTGATAGAGCAACTACCGATGTTAGTTATTCTACCATTCATGATGGTGCAGACTCTGTTAAAATAACAACTGTACAGAAATTATATGAAGATGGTACGGCCTATCAGGAAATATCAACTTTAAATCTTACCACAAACCAGACAACAGTTAAGAAAATAACCGACTTATCCGGTGGTTCGTTTTGGACAATAGTACTTTTAGTTTTTGTACAGGTAGTTTATGTAGCAATGGTTTATGGCCCTATTGCAGCGTTTTTGGTAGAAATGTTCCCAACAAATATCAGATATACATCTATGTCTTTACCGTATCATATTGGTAATGGTGTTTTTGGAGGGCTTTTACCTGCAATAGCAACTTATCTGGCGACTAAAGCCGAAACAGCGAATAGTATTGCCGCTGCTGCGGGTGATGCGTTGCCTTTTGACAAGCCTCATCTGGAAGGACTGTGGTACCCGATAATTATTGCAGGAATATCCTTCGTTATAGGAATACTGTATATTGATGCTAAACAAAAAGCAAAGGATTAATAAAATCATAAAAAACTAAACGATGAATGCAATAAGAAGATTTTTGGGGATTGTATGGATGATAGTTGGTGCAGTAGCAGGCTATTACCTTTTAGTAAGTCAGGCTATCCCGAAGTTCGGGACTGGTACTACAGAAGATCTCGTTCCGG
>NZ_JBEBVH010000245.1:0-5796 GCF_040392825.1 Pseudopedobacter sp. | reverse complement strand
TCTTTTTAACCTTAATGGTATGAAGTATTTTTTCGGCTTCTTTGGGATTATCCCAAAAGGTAGGTTCTAAAGTCATCGCTTCTTCGCGATGAAGTTCAATTAATTTAGCATCAATGTCAAAGATGCCTCCTCAGAGACGTTACCCTGTCTCTTAAATCCTGTAGTTGTTCTTTAGTCATGTTTTGTTGTAAGTATTTAGATATGGATGAGACCGTTAGGGCAAACAAACTTGTTAATACCCAACCAGATCTTCATTAGTCGCAGGTATCCATTTCAATAATTGACACTAAGCCTCATTTAATTCGGCTATTGCTTCTTCAATCGAAATGTCTCCGTGAGATTGGTCCAGCACACATTCCCCATTTTTTATAGCCAGTAATTGCGGAGATTCATGATGGACATGAAAGGTATCGGCGATAAGATTAGATATATTCCTATAGCTTAATAAATCCAGAAAATAACAATCTACTTCATCTGTAAGCAAATCTTCATCTAATTCAACACGCTTCTTTGCCATTAAGCTGATAGAACATCTGGTACTATGCTTAAAAATAATTGAATTTCCAGTTTTGGCTTTTATTTCCTGTATCTGAGACTCTTCGGTTAAATTAATCCAGTTCATAGGCTTCTATTTTCACAATGATAGCGCAAAGTCCTCAAAAAAATTCGAGAAAATCAAAATATAATATCGTATTCTTATCTTCTTCCTCTGGCCTCTGGATAAGAATTATAAGCTGGACACAGCTTAGAAGAGGAGCAAGATTGCAAAACAGACAATGTTGCTATAGAAAGTAAGGTTATAAAAATAAATTTTCTCATGTTTATTTTTTTTAAAAGTAACAATATTACACGTAATAGTTATAATATTATTTCAATTTCGATGCCATATCTGCCATTTTTATTGCGGTAATTGCAGCTTCATCTCCTTTATTACCATGTTTGCCACCCGCTCTATCTAATGCTTGTTCCTGATTATCGGTAGTTAAAACACCAAATATAACAGGTTTGGTATGTTTAATGCCTACATTTGCCAGACCATTACCTACGGCATCGCAGATAAAATCAAAATGACGGGTTTCTCCCTGTATTACACATCCAAGACAAATAACAGCATCAAGCATCTTATTTGTTAGTAAAATATCTGCCGCGGCTATCAGCTCGTAACTTCCGGCAACTTCAACAGAAACAATATGTTCTTCTTTAGCTCCATACTTTAATAAAGAATCATATGCCCCCGAATATAATTTACCGGTTACCTCCGCGTTCCATGCAGCTACTACAATACCGAATTTAAATGGTTCGGCAGAAGGGACTGTTGTATGAGAAAAATCCGATAGGTTTTTTAAATGACTTGCCATGTTATTATTGTAAAAAAGGTTAACTAATATATAGTTAACCTTTTATTTATCGATGTTTTTTAAACTTATTTACTTTCCTGCTTGCCCTCTGCTCTAGCAATATACATATCTATATTAGAAGCAACCTGGCTTTGAGGGTATTCGCTTTTAATTTTGTTATAAGCGTCTAATGCAGATTTGAAATCCTTTTGCTCTTCGTAAACCAAGCCTAATTTCTTAAGATAAATAGGCGCAGCAAATTCATTATTACCTTTAGATACAGCCTTTTTATAGTAATTAATAGCATCATCATATTGCTTCAATTCTGTATAAGCATCTCCGGCACTACCCAAAGCTAAAGGGGCAATAACCGCATCAGATCCGCTATAGTTAACTAAATTGTCTGCTGCTTTTTGGTATTCGCCTTTATTTAAGTAAGCAATACCTAAATAATAATATGCTAAGTTTGCAGATTTTGTATTTGCATAATCAGCAATGATTTTCTCAAATCCAGGAAAGTTTCCATCACCTTTAATGGCTTTATCCCATTCTTTAGCTTCCCAATATTGCTGCGCTTTGTACATCTGATCTACAGCTTCTCCTTCTCTTGGCGCTAAATAAAATTTCTGATAAGCAAAGAATAACAAAATCAAACCAACGATAGTTCCACCTATCACTAATAAGCTCTTACGGTTTTCTTGAATAAAATTTCCTGTACGGCCTAAATTTGGCGTTCCTACCTGTGTTGTTTGCTCAGTTTGAGTATTCGACATTTCACTATTATTAAGGATTGCAAAAATAGTGTTTTACTTAAAAACAACAACCTTTTTGCAATTAATTTATTGTAATATAACAGAATATAGCTTTATCAGCTACAGTCTGTTTTTCTGATAAAGATTATTTCGACTCCTAAATTACTAAAAAGCTTTGAAAGAATAATCTTTAGAACCTAACAAAGCTCGTTTTATCTTCTTAAATTTGCACAAGATGTACCTTAAGCATATCTCTTTAATCAATTTCAAAAATTACGACGAAGCAGAACTTTCATTTTCTGAAGGTGCGAATGCCTTTTCGGGTGATAATGGTGCTGGTAAAACCAATTTACTGGATGCTATCCATTATCTCGCCTTATGCAAAAGCTACTTCAATCCTATTGACAGCCAACAGATCAAACAAGAGAAAGACCTCTTCATGATTCAGGGTATCTTCGATAAGAACGGAAATGAAGAAACAGTAGCCTGCGGAGTTAAACGTAATCAGAAAAAGCAATTCAAGAGAAATAAAAAAGAGTATCAGCGGCTTGCAGATCATATTGGCTTATTTCCTCTGGTAATGATTTCGCCGAATGATATTGCACTCATTCTGGAAGGTAGCGAAGAACGGAGGAAATTTATAGATAATGTTATTTCCCAAACAGATTCCCGATACTTAGACGAACTTATTGTTTACAACAAAAACCTGCTTAACAGAAACAGTTTATTAAAGAAAATTGCCGAAACGGGCAAGTATGACCCTTATCTGTTGGAAATATTTGACGAACAACTGGTTTCTTCGGGTAAAATTATCTTCGAAAAGCGTACTGCATTTATGGAGAGGTTTGCACCTATTTTTAATCAGCACTATTCTTACCTTACCGATGATGCCGAATTGGTAGAACTGGTTTATGATTCGCCTTTGCAAAAAGGGAATTTTGCCGAATTGCTGCAACAGGCAATAGAAAAAGACAGGATTTTACAACGAACAACTACAGGTATCCATAAAGATGAACTGATATTTAGCGTACACAGGATGCCCCTAAAGAAATTCGGTTCGCAAGGTCAGCAGAAATCTTTTTTAATTGCCCTGAAACTGGCAAAATACAGCTTCCTTTACCAGGAGAAAGGTTTTAAACCTTTGCTGCTGCTAGACGACATCTTTGATAAACTGGACGATAAGCGGATTACTAAATTAATGAAAATGGTCTCTGAGGAGGATTTCGGTCAGATTTTCATTACCGACACCAATTCCGCCAGATTAAAAGATGTTTTCAGGAATATAGATGTAGATCTCAATTTATTCAACATCAAAGAGCAACAAGTCCATCATGAGCAGAACTAACGACAAAACGCTGAAAGAAGCTTTAGAGCAAATGCTAAAAGCCTATAAGCTGAAGCATAAATATGACGAAACGTATGCAGTTACTTCATGGGAAGAGGTAGTAGGCAAAGCTGTTGCTAACAGAACCAAGGAGATCTATATTTCTAATAAAAAACTATTTATAAGAATAGAATCGTCTGTGGTTAAGGATCAGCTGGTAATGATGAGATCCCAGATTATTCAAAGCTTAAATGAAAAAGCAGGAACAGTTGTTGTCGAAGAACTAGTCTTTTTGTGATATCTTTTTCTCGTTCCTTCTCGCAACAATAAAATAAATTAAAGTTGTAATACAGCCGGTAAAGAAAACTCTGGCGATAAAAACAGCATTAAGCTCTTCCTGTTTAACAAAATATCCATACAGCGCAACTGCAATGGATATGATGATGAAGAAAATTATAAATCTGGCATTCCAAATACGCATACCCTGAAATTAAAAGTAGGAAGCTAAAAGTAAAAAATACATCTAATCTATACAAAGAAAAACCTGCCAAGAGAATTAAAGCACTTGTTCCAATGCCTAATCAATAAAAAAACTCAGCAAACAAGGTGGTTAAAGTCTCTGTCAACGAAAATAGCGGTTAATTATAACAGTAGATTTACCATAAAAAAAGGCAGGCTTCTTATCAAAACCTGCCTTTTTTTGTAAGATGTTAAGATTATTTTTTCTTAGCGTCTTTTGCAGCTTGTTGCTCTGCTTGTTTCAATGCTCTAGACATGATTACAGAAACGATAGTATCTTCACCTACGTTTGTAATAGCAAAGTTTTCTGGTTTCAAATCACGTACGCGAGTTGATTTACCTACTTCTAATGGCTCTAAAGATACTTCTACATATTGAGGCATATCTTTAGGTAAAGCATTCACTCTTAACTTACGTAATTTTTGAACTAATTTACCACCCACTTTAACACCTGGAGAAGTACCGGTTAATTTCACAGGTATTTCCATCGTGATTTTCTTGTCATCAAATAATTGCAAGAAATCTACGTGTAAGATTTTCTCTGTTAATGGATGAAATTGAATATCTTTTAAGATAGCCTGAGTTTTTTTACCTCCAACTTCCAGTTCAGCAAAATGCACATCTGGAGAATATACAAGATCTCTTAATGATGGAGCATCTACTGCGAAGTGAATTTGCTCTGTTCCACCATATAAAACCGCAGGAACTCTACCTTCGTAACGAAGTTCCTTTGCGTCGCGTTTCCCTACGTTCTCTCTTGGAGAACCGCTAATAGCGATAGTTTTCATTTTTGTTATTTATTATTTAATTAAACTTTAAAAAGTGCACTTATAGAACTGTGTTGATTTACGCTTGTAATTGCTTTTGCAAAAAGCTCGGCAGTAGACAACACTTTAATTTTATCACTTTGGATTCTCGGAGCTATCGTATCGGTAACAATCAGTTCTGTTAAAGCCGAGTTTTCAATTGTCTCGTAAGCTTTACCAGAAAGTACAGCATGTGTACAAACTGCTCTTACGCTTCTCGCTCCTTTTTCCATAATCAATCCTGCCGCTTTAGATAAAGTACCTGCAGTATCACATATATCATCAATTAATACAATATCTTCATCGGTTACATCACCAATAATAGACATTGCTTCAATCTCATTTGCTCTCTTTCTTCTTTTATCACAAATAACCACTTCTGCGTTAAAGAACTTTGCAAAAGTTCTTGCTCTGTAAGAGCCGCCCATATCCGGCGACGCAATAGTCAGGTTTTGTAAATTCAAACTTTTGATATAAGGGACGAAGATGACAGATGCATCTAAATGGTCTACCGGAATATCAAAGAAGCCCTGAATCTGGGCCGCATGCAAATCCATCGTCATTACACGATTTGCACCTGCTGCTGTTAAAAGATTAGCAACCAATTTCGACCCAATGGCAACCCTTGGTCTATCTTTCCTGTCTTGTCTGGCATAGCCAAAGTAAGGAATTACCACATTTACCGTATTAGCCGATGCTCTTTTTGCCGCATCAATCATCATCAACAATTCAAAGATATTGTCGTTTGGCTGCGATGTAGATTGAATAAGATAAACGTCACATCCTCTAACTGATTCATTAAAGCCAGGTTGAATTTCTCCGTCTGAAAAGCGGGATAAGGTAACTTCTCCTAACGCGTTGCCATAAAAACTTGCAATTTTTTGTGCAAGCTCTCTGGTTGATGAGCCAGCGAAAAGTTTTACCGGATTAAATTGTGAAGCCATTACTCTTCGAGTGTATTTAAAAAAAATTCGGATTGTGAGTACCACAATCCGAGTTTTATATTTGTTGCCCGACCAGGATTCGAACCTAGACAAACAGAACCAAAATCTGTCGTA
>NZ_JBEBVH010000244.1:0-5853 GCF_040392825.1 Pseudopedobacter sp. | reverse complement strand
TACAAAATAATTTGTACATTACCTGCTTCAGGCCTGTACGTGTAAGTATAATTTACATCGTAATTTTTTATATTATTTAAATTATCTATAGTGTGAACTACGGTAAATGGACCGGTAGAATCATCCAATATTTCAATTTTAACTATTCCATTTTCAGAGGATGCTTTCCCTTCTATTAATATTTTCTCATTGGCATCGGGTTCTTTACTAACAGGGAACTCAGAAAGGTGAGGCATATCCGGAGCAAAAGGGTTTATCGTCACTAAAGCTACATGACCGGCATTATTGAGACTTTTTACAACCATCTTTATGCCTTCGGCTGCAGACATATCTGCTTTCGCAAAAACCGAAGCTTCTATATTAAGGTTTAAATCATTGATATTATCTCCTTCTCCCGGTAAAAATATCCTGATTAAAGAATCGGGTTTATTTCCCCTGATAAGATAAGCATACACAGATTCCACACCAACGTCAGATTTTACATTTGCAGTAATAGTATTATCAGGAGTAAATTCTTTCGTTGCAATATTAAAACTGTATTCTTTACTCTCGATGCTTACATTGGCACCGGCTTGGGTATCATCCTTCTTGCAAGCACCTAATATAATTAGGCCAAATAAAAGGATGGACAATAATTTGATACGATTTTTTTTCATGTCTTTGATATTTAACTACTAATTATAACCATCATTCTGTCCAATATCTATCTGATCATTCTTATCTATTTCCTTTTGAGGAATAGGCAGTATCAACCTCTGAACTGTTACATTCGACTGTAAGGTGGCTAATGAGATTGGGGGTATAATCTCCGAATAATGGCTGTCAAACTCGTTAGCGAAATGTTGTTTAAGGATATTTGTAGCATCTGGTTGGCGAAGGATATCAAAATACCTCTGGTTTTCGAATGCCAGTTCTATACGTCTTTCATTCAGCAAGGCCTGTCTAAAAGTTTCTGCATCGGTTAAAGCAAAAGGGCCAGTTGCCGGATATTTGTAAAATTTAATGGTAAAATCGGTATTAGATCCGTAATCAAGAGCCCCTGCCCTTTCTCTTACTCTATTAATAAGTTGTACAGATTCTCCATTAGGACTACCATCATACCCCAATGCTTCGGCTTTCATTAACAAAACATCCGCAAAACGCAAAACAGGAAAATCATTTTCCGCATCATATCTTAATGCTACCTGAGAAAGGAATTTCTTGACATAAGGTTTCTCAGGAGTATAATTTGCAATAGTAACCTCTTTTCTTTTATCACCAGCTTTATAAATCAATTGGAAGTCATCTGTTGGGAAATTATAGCCGTTTCCGTCGTTATTTACTACTGCGTTACCGCTTCCTGTTGGAGCAAAAAGATTAGCAAAAGGAGACCCCATTCCAAAACCACCTCCTTTATATCTCACAGCAAAAAGTATCTCTTTATTCATCTCATTACTGATAGAAAATATATCAGCATAAGAATCCACCAGACCGTAACCGCTATTATTAATCACATCATTTAATAAAGTTATAGCTTCTGGCTTCCTGTCAAGTGTTAAATAAACTTTTGCCAATAATGTTTTAGATGCCCATACATTTGCCCTACCTAAATCTGCCGAAGTAATAGATGCAAATCCTCCTTGCGGGAAAACCTCATTGGCTTTTTTTAAATCAGCAATAATAAAATTGTAAATATCCTGTATAGAGCTTCTATACATCAATTTAGCCTGTTGCGGAGTAATGGGTTCAGAAATCAAAAATACACTACCATACAATCTCACCAGATTAAAATAATGATAAGCTCTTAAAAATAGAGCCTCGCCTAAAATTTTGTTCTTTTGGTCGGCATTCATTTGTGCTGTACCCTGGCCAACTATTATTTCATTATTCTCATATTTTGCTCCCAGACTCCTGAGTACATAATTTATCGCCCTTACATTGTTATAAGTGTCTAACCAGTAATCATAAACACGTTCATGAAAAGGATTAAGATTAAACATATCCAATGCATTTAATTCGGCATTGGTTACGTTGCTACTGTTTGGTACACCTTGTTTTGAGTTATCGCTTCTTAGCTCGGTAAATTGCCATTCGTTATATAAAGGCTTATGTAGACCACTATAACAACCGGTTAAAGCACTACTCACTTCCGTGAAATTTTTATAATATTCATCCGACCCTACATTAGAAATAGGCTCTAATTCAATTGTTTTTTGACAAGAACTCAATGAAATAACCGATGCTACAGCTATTAACACTTTTTTATGATGTCTTAATATATTCTTCATGTTCTTTCTCTGATTAAAAATTAATATCTAAACCAAAAGTGAAGGTTTGCATTAATGGAAATGCTCCTCTTTGATACCCGGTAATTAATGGAGATGCATATGCTCCGGATGTTACTCTTGCTTCCGGGTTAATACCACGATACCCTTTGCCTTTTAGATATAACAGGTTATCTGCCACAGCATATAATCTTACAGCTCCTAATCCTGTCTTCTTTAAAGCTGTTTTTGGCAGGGTATACCCCAATATCACGCTCCTCAGAGACATATAGGATGCATCTTCTAAGATGTAGTCAGAAACATTCCAATCTGCACCAGAGGTAAAATATGGCGTTTTACCATCACCGGGATACATTGCGCTTAACCAGCGGTCTTCTGAGTTGTATCTTTTATTGAAACGCTTTTGCTCGTTATAATTGGCATCTCCATTAATCAATTTACCACCCTGAGAACCTTGCAATAATACATTTAGGTCGAAGTTTTTATATTTAAAAGCATTGGAGAATCCCCACATAAAATCTGGAAAAGGATCTCCCAGCACTACCCTATCATCTGTATCAATTACATTATCTCCGTTAGTATCTGCATATCGTAGACCGCCTGGCACAAAAAAGTTGGTAATTTGTGTGGTTAATCCGTTGTCCCTGGCTTCCTGAATTTGTGCATCAGAAACCCATACTCCGTCGGTTTTATAGCCAAAAAACTGAATAGAAGGTTGTCCTACTATGGCTGCATACATCTCATTACGCTCGCCATAATTGTATTGATAAGCTTCACCGCCTAATTCTAACAACTCATTTTTATTTCTTGAAAAGTTGATAGCAGTTGTCCATTCAAAATTTTTGGTTTTGAAATTATTAGAGCTAAACTCTATTTCTATACCTTTATTTTTTACCTTTCCTATGTTATTGATAAACTGGTCTGAACCCGTAAATGCCATAGCGGCCTGGTTAAATAACAATTTATCAGTTATAGAGCGATAGTATTCTACAGAGACATTAAAGCGGTTTTGCAAAAATGCCATATCTAAACCTGTATTGGATTCAAATGTTCTCTCCCATGTAATTAATGGATTGGCTATGACAGATGAGTTTGGTGAAAGTCCCATATTAACAGAACCTGTACCTGGTCCAAAACTATAGTTTGCCGGATATAAAAGGTCTTGATAAGAAAAGCTCTCAATTCTATTGTTTCCCGTTGCGCCATAGCTGCTTCTCAATTTCAAAGTAGTCAACCAGCTTATGTCTTTCATAAAGGGCTCACTGCTTATATTCCACCCTGCCGACACTGAAGGGAAAAATCCATATTTTCTTCCTTTTGCGAAATAAGAGCTGCCATCAGTTCTGAAACTTGCGGTCAGCATATACTTACTGTTGTAATCGTAAGTAACCCGGCCTAAATAAGACATCAAACCAATTCTATCTTTCAAAGTAAAAGTTCTGCTTTGATCTATTTGTGCTGCTTGATTTAGGGTCTCAAAATTCTCTGTAGGAAAATTCAACCCCGCCATACTCGAATTTTCGATCCACGTCTGCTGAACGGTATAACCCAATAAGCCGGTGAAATTGTGTTTCTTTTTGGAGTATGCATAGTTTAGGGTATTTTCCCATAACAAATCTTTAAAATGCCTACCAGTTATGAGTGCCTGATTTACAGCACCATCTTGTCTGGCATTACTCTGTGTAAAAGTGGTATTCTCCTCGAAATTATAATAACCACCTAAAGATGTTTTAAAGATCAGTTTGGGAATAATTTCATAACTCAAATCACCAGATGAGATAATTCTATAAGAAGTTCTCGCTCTGGATTCTCTGCTTGCAATAGAAACCGGTGTGTTATTTTGTGTTCCAAATATGTTTATAGGCGTTGTATTTGAAGACCAGAAACTACCATCTGGCATATAGCCGCTATAAGTTAATCCATTGAAATGTCTTGCTTCTGCATAATCACCTGGTAATATATTTGCCCATTGCGGATTCTGTCTTACATAAGCTGCCGTAAACTCGTTGTGATATGCCGGCATAAAAGAATACCATCTGTAATAATCTGTAAAGTTAACAGCAGGCCTGTCGGTCTTAATATAAGACGGATTGAAATTGATATTAAATTTTAGTTTCTTAGTTAAGTTACCATCTACTTTCGCTTTAAAGGTTGTGCGATCGTTCTGGCTATATTTCATGATACCTTCATCCTTCTGGATACTTCCAGACAAATAATATCTTAAATCCTTTTTTCCTCCGGAAATTCCTAACTGAATATTATATATACCAGCATTATCGTTTAAAGCTAGATTCTGCCAATCTGTAGCACCACCGGTAATCTGATTTTCTACAATATACCCCGCTCTTTCGGACGTAAGAATCAGGTTTTTCCTATTTGCAGGAACAGACGGATCATTTTCTCTTAAAGCTGCTTCCCTATAAAGTTTGTCTACATACTCCGTCATAGTCATAATAGGATGCAGTTCGTATGGATTTTTTATACCATAATAGGTTTTTAATGTGATACGAGGTTTATCCGGCGTTCCCGATTTAGTTGTAACCAAAATAACTCCGTTTGCAGCTCTTGAACCATAAATAGAAGCTGAAGCGGCATCCTTTAACACTTCAATAGACTCAACATCCTGTGGGTTCACAAAAGAAAGTCCATCCGGAACAGGATAGCCATCCACTACTACCAGAGGAGACGAGTCGGCACTAATAGAATTAAAACCTCTTACTCTAACTACTGGCTCTGCTCCCGCCTCAGAAGTCACATTTTGAACGCTTACACCCGCTATCTTTCCTATTAAAGCATTGTCTAAGCGTGAAGTAGGGATTTCGTCCAGGTTTTTATTCTCCAGTTTACTTACTGCTGAGGTTATAGCCGATTTTTTCAGACTTCCATACCCAACAACTACCACTTCGTTCATAGCTGTAACCGCTTCTTCTAAAACTACATCTATATTGCCTCCCTTAGAAACTCCTACTGCTTTGGATTTAAAGCCCATGTAATTGAACAATAATATCTCTCCAACAGTAGCATTAATAGTAAATTCTCCATTTGGCCCTGTCTGCGTTCCTTGTTTAGTATCTTTTATAGATACTGAAACACCGGGCAGCGGTTCTCCACCCTCCGACTTAACTACGCCTTGAACTTTTACTTTACTTTGTGCAAATGCTAATTGGTTGTATAAAACGCAACAGACCAACATAAACACAAATCCTTTCACGTAAATTCTGAACTTCATAATTTTAGGTTGTTTGTTTAATTGGGATTATTTTCCTTCCTGTTTAATTGGCGAACCAAATAATTGGTTCACCAAAAATTGGTATACCAAATATATGGATTTATTTGATATTCCAAAAAATATTAACTGTTTATTTTAATATTCAATATTGTTGAAACTAAGGTAGGTGGACAGAAATAAAAAGAGGGAGGTATATTTTTAAAAAACTGTAGTAATATCTTTAAAACATACCAGAGAAAATCCTTGTTAAAGATTTTCCACTATTGAATACGAATATCCTTTCGACAGAATTGTCAGGGGATCTGATTGTAATGGGAATTATATTATTTTGCTAAATAATATAGGAAGCAGTAAACAAAA
>NZ_JBEBVH010000243.1:0-5856 GCF_040392825.1 Pseudopedobacter sp. | reverse complement strand
TCAGAGACAGACTCTTAATCATCTTGTAAAGCAAGCTAAAAACACCGTTTATGGCCGGGATCATCATTTTGAAAGTATTAAAAGCTACGAAGACTTTAAGAAAAATGTTCCTGTTTCAGATTATGAAGATTTACGCCCCTATATAGACCGTGTAGTTAAGGGCGAAGAAAATATTCTCTGGAAGGGTAAACCTCTGTATTTTGCCAAGACTTCGGGTACAACATCGGGGGTAAAATATATTCCCATTTCTAAAGAATCTATGCCAGAGCATATAAAGGCTGCCAGAAATGCTTTACTTACCTATATCTATGAAACAGGAAAATCAGATTTTGCAGACGGGAAAATGATATTCCTTCAGGGAAGCCCGGAAATGGATAAAAAAGGAGGGATTTTTTTCGGGAGGCTTTCGGGAATTGTAGCACATCATGTACCAGGTTATCTGCAAAAGAACCGGCTGCCCAGCTATCAAACGAATTGTATAGAAGATTGGGAAGAGAAAGTGGATACCATTGTAGACGAAACCATTCATGAAGATATGCGTCTAATTTCGGGGATTCCACCCTGGTGTCAGATGTATTTCGACAGACTTTCTGCAAAAGCAGGTGGGAAAAAGATAAAAGATATTTTTAAGAACTTCAGCCTGTTTGTGTACGGTGGTGTAAATTATGAACCTTATCGGGCGAAAATAGAGGAAAGCATTGGCCGTAAGATAGATTCCATAGAAACTTATCCGGCTTCAGAAGGCTTTATAGCTTATCAGGATTCACAGAAAGAAAAAGGTTTACTTTTACTGGCAAACTCCGGTATTTTTTATGAGTTTATTCCATCCGAAGAATATTTTGATGAAAACCCAACAAGATTAAGTTTAGCAGAGGTAGAGCTGAATAAGAATTATGCTATTATTTTAAGCACAAATGCTGGTTTATGGGGATATTCTATTGGCGATACAATAAAATTTGTCTCAAAAAATCCGTACAAAATATTAGTAACCGGAAGAATAAAACATTATATTTCGGCATTTGGAGAACATGTTATTGGAGAAGAAGTAGAATATGCTTTGTTAAGCGCTGCAGAAGAGGAGGGGCTGGAGGTTACAGAATTTACGGTTGCACCACAGGTAAATCCGGCTTCCGGACAGCTGCCTTATCACGAATGGTTTATAGAATTCGCGAAGAGTCCTGAAGATTTGGAGGCTTTTAGATTAAAAGTAGATAAGCGTTTGCAGGAAAAAAATATCTATTATAGCGACCTTATTGAAGGAAAAGTATTGCAACCATTGGTTATTAGGCCTTTGCAAAAAAATGCCTTCATACAGATGATGAAGGCGGACGGCAAACTTGGCGGACAGAACAAAGTACCCAGATTAACAAATGATAGGGTTTTGGCTGATAAGTTAGGTGGTTATTTGTTATAGTATTTAAAGAAATTGGAAATTAGTAAAGTTAAAAATATAGCTATACTCGGATCTACCGGAAGTATTGGTACACAAGCTTTAGAGGTGATCCGCGCAAATAAAGATCTTTTTAAAGCGGTGGTGCTTACTGCACAATCCAATGCCGATTTATTGATAGCCCAGGCTTTAGAGTTTTCTCCTAAAGTTGTAGTTATTGTAGATGAAAGTAAATACGGACAGGTTAAAGAAGCATTAGCACATACTTCTACCGAGGTTAAATCTGGGGAAGATGCTTTAGCCGAAGTTGTGGTTTTACCCGAAATTAATGTTGTTTTAACAGCGGTAGTTGGTTTTTGTGGATTAAAGCCGACAATCTCTGCCATACAGGCAAAGAAGACCATTGCCCTGGCCAATAAGGAAACGCTGGTGGTAGCCGGAGATATTGTAACTGCTTTGGCTAAAGAAAATGGCGTGTCTATATTACCCGTAGATTCGGAGCATTCTGCTATTTTTCAGTGTTTGGTTGGAGAAAATGTTGCTGAAGTCGAGAAGATTTATTTAACAGCTTCAGGAGGGCCTTTTAGAGGGAAGAATATAGATTTTCTAAAAACTGTGACCTGTCATCAGGCTTTAAAACATCCAAATTGGTCTATGGGAGCGAAAATCACCATAGATTCGGCCTCTTTAATGAATAAAGGATTGGAAGTTATAGAGGCCAAGTGGCTATTTAATCTGGAAGTAGATCAGATCGATGTCATTGTACATCCGCAATCTATCATCCATTCCATAGCGCAGTTTAAAGATGGATCTATGAAAGCACAGATGGGATTACCGGATATGAAGCTCCCTATCCAGTATGCACTTACATACCCTGCAAGATTGCAAAATGATTTTAAACGCTTTAACTTTCTGGATTATCCTGCTCTCACATTTGAACCGGCCGATATGCAAACCTTTCGTAATCTGGCTTATGCTTTTGAAGCATTGCATAAAGGAGGAAACATGGCCTGTATTATTAATGCGGCGAATGAAGTGGTTGTAGCCGAATTTTTGAAAGAGCGTATAGGATTTTTACAAATGAGTGATATAATAGAGAGGTGTATGTTGAATGTGGATTTTGTGGAAAAACCTATATTAGAAGATTATTTCCAGACAGACAAAGACACTAGAGCTTATGCTTTGGATTTAGTAACGAATATTTAAGAAGCTAATTAATAGATGGACGTATTAGTAATGATTGGCCAGCTGCTGCTGGGATTGTCGATTTTAGTTGTATTACACGAGTTGGGACACTTTTGGGCTGCGAGAGCCTTTGGTATAAAAGTAGAAAAGTTCTATTTATTTTTCGATGCATGGGGCTTTAAGCTATTCAGCATAAATTATAAAGGTGTAGAGTATGGAATTGGCTGGCTTCCTTTAGGAGGATATGTTAAAATAGCAGGTATGATAGATGAGTCTATGGATACCGAGCAAATGAAACAAGAACCGCAACCCTGGGAATTCAGATCAAAACCAGCATGGCAACGTTTAATAGTAATGCTGGGAGGAGTCACAGTGAATATTATTCTGGGTATTTTTATATTCTGGATGATGACTTTTAAGTATGGTGATTCCTATATACCAAATAGTGCTTTAAAGTACGGTGTTGCACCTGGTGTTGTGGGTAAGGAGATTGGCTTTGAACCTGGCGATAAAGTAGTTGCTATAAATGGACAACCATTGCTTAAATACAACGATTTGATGTCTTCGGATGTTATCCTGGGTAACTCTGTAATAACAGTGGTAAGAGATGGTAAAGAGAAAGATCTTTCTGTCCCTCCGGGAATACTGAATACGATAGCAGATTACGGAATGCAGGAATTTGTAACGCCTCGTACTAAATTCTCTGTTGATTCTATAGTGAGTGGTATGCCCGCTGCCAAGGCAGGATTACAAAAAGGCGATGTCATTTTGGCTGTCAATGGAGCAGAAACCATATTCTTTGATCAGCTACAAAGTATTTTAAAAGCAAATCAAAATAAAAAAATCGAATTAACAGTAAGCCGCAAGGGACAAAACATTACCATACCGGTTACGGTAAGTAATGAGGGGACATTGGGCTTTTTACCTAAGCTTGATAATATTCCTTTTGAAACTGAATACTACGGCTTCTTTGAGTCATTACCGATTGGTGCTTCCAAGGCGTGGACATCTTTGGTCGATAATGCCAAAGGTTTAGGAAAGGTTGTGAAAGGAGAAGTAAAGGCGAATAAGGCTTTCTCCGGTCCGGTAGAAATAGCCCGTAAACTTTATGGTGGAACATGGGACTGGGTGAAATTCTGGAATATTACAGGCCTTTTATCTATGGCGCTGGCATTGATGAATTTGTTGCCAATTCCGGCTTTAGATGGGGGACATTCTCTGTTTTTATTGATAGAAATGATTAAGGGTAAGCCTTTAAGCGATAAATTCATGGAGAAAGCGCAGATCGTTGGATTCGTTTTACTGGCAACTTTGATGGTTTTTGTTTTGGGGAACGACATCTTTAAAGCGTTTATGAAGTAATTCATTGGTGTATTAGTTGAAATAGTCCTTCTTAAACCGGATCGTACAGACTTCAAATAGACCGTCGCCTGTTGTTTATAACGATTGGCTTCGGACGTGACAAATTGGGAGATTTCACTGTGTGCCAGGGGACTTCTTATATTTAAATCTAATAAATGAACTATTTTGAATTGTATGACATACCGGTTTCTTTTTCACCAAAGCAGGATTTGGTGAAAAAGAAATTCTATGCTTTAAGCAAAGAATTTCACCCGGATTTTTATGTCAATGAGTCGGAAGACCGTCAACGGGAAATATTGGACCTCTCAACAGAAAACAATAAGGCGTTCCAGACATTAAGCAATAAAAATAAGCTAGTTTCTTATGTGCTGAATTTGTATGGCGAGAAAACGGAAGGTGAGAAATACGATTTGCCTCAGGAATTTCTAATGGATATGATGGAAGTAAATGAAGCCTTAATGGAAATGGAGTTTGATTTTGATGCAGAAAAGCTAGCCGAGGTCAAGTCTCAAGTTGAGGAAATAGAAAAGAAACTGGATCATGAGCAGGAGGGGTTATTTATTGATTTTGAAACAGTTGCTGATTCCGAGAGAAAAGAGGTAATGAAAAAAATAAAGGATATTTATTTTCGCAAGAAATATTTGTTGCGAATTAGAGAATTGGTAGACGCGTTGGTCTCAAACACCAATATCTTCGGATGTGCCGGTTCGACCCCGGCTCTGGGTACAACTAAGCCTCTTAATGATAAATTAAGGGGCTTTTTTATGTTGCAGGTACAGATTCCGGTACACTTTTGTTTATTTTTTGTCTTTTATTTCCTGTTCTACTTACTTAATCCTTCTCTCTAAGTTGTTGATCTTAACAACAAGATAATTGTGACCTGGACTGTTTTTGTCACCTTCTTCAATATAGGAAGATCATTATATCTTATGTATTTCGGATTTTTTTATTGCCTATTACGTCAAAAGAAAATAGAAAAATTTATATATAGCTGGAAATAGCCTATATTGAGCTTATGGTATTATGATTAATACAATAACTAAGATTCTGATATATTATTAATGTATACAGTAAAGCATAATAGGGATAACCTCCGGTTTGAAATACATGAAGATGGAGAAATTGCATATTTGGAATACCGTTTCTACAAGAAGGATATTGCATTGATGCATACAGTTGTTCCCGATTTTATGGGCGGAAAGGGAGTTGCATCTGCATTAGCTGCATTTGCCTTTGAGTTTGCAAAAACGGAGAAGAAACCAGTGATGGTTTATTGCCCATTCGTAAGTAGTTATATCAAGAAGCATCCCGAGTTAAGGGAACAGCTGGATAAACAATATCATCCCTAAAGCACTTTGGGAATTCACTCCCCATTATTTAAAAGAGAGAGAACCATGCTTATAGTTTGATTTTTAGTTTACCCTAAAAATTAAAGTGACCAACTTTTTGGTTCAAAAGTAGTAGGTCGAAGGTTAGTGATTTATTACTTGAACTACGGATTTAACCAATATTTTAAGTTACTTTATAAATCCTTTTACTTTCAGATCTTGAATAATACGCTCATGAAGATAAGCCGTAAAAAAATCTAAAATGTTGGAAATAGTCTCTGCGGCATAAAAGCTTCGTATGATTATTTAAAAGGCTTTTTATTTGTGTATACAGTTTATAATAGACATTCAGGTAAAAAAGATTAGGATCATCAGACTTGGTTTTTACAATAAAGAATAAAGAAGAAAAGACCTATACCTCTAATAATGATTAATGTTAGGGTATCTATTGTTTTTTTGTAGACATTTTATAGGACAGTGCTCGGTATGGGAACGATTTATAAAATATTTTTAATGACCATTCCTAAAATAGCTGAAAACGCGATGAGCTGCGGCTCTGTTATTTTCTTTATATAGATTAAAACCAGGCTG